>JBFWYV010000028.1:0-27986 GCA_050186055.1 Hyphomicrobiaceae bacterium
GGGACAGCCGCTTGCGCTTGGCGGTGCCGCACTGATCGCCCTCGTCGCCGCCGAGCCTTTCATTTTGCCCGTCTATCTCGTATGCACGCTGGCCGCCATCGCTCTGGCCGTGTTCATGCCGTCGGGCGACTTTACCAACCGCGTCTTGCGTTTCATGAGCGCCGCGCTTCTGTTCATCACGGTCGGCGTTCACGGCTACATGTGGGGGACGCGCACCATCGACATGATGGCCTGGGGCGTGAGCGGCGCAATGCTGCTCGCCGTGCTGATGCTCATCGTACGCAGGCGCTCTCCGGCTGGCACGCAAAATCCGGATATGGCCGGACAGCGACAGGCCTGATCGGAGCTGCTATTTCACGCCGGCATCGGCTTGGTCTTCCGTATCCCTGCCGGTGACCACGGCGGCCGGGTCAGCCCAAGGTTGCCGCGAAGCGTGGTCGCCTCATACGCGGTGCGATAGAGGCCACGGCGCTGGAGTTCCGGCACGACCAGCTTGACGAACCGTTCGAGATCACGGGGATAGAGCGGCGGCATCACATTGAAGCCGTCACAGGCCTTGCCCTTGAACCACTGCTCCATATGGTCGACGACTTCGGTCGGCGAGCCCACGATCAAGCCGTGGCCGCGGTTGGCTGCAAACTTCTTATAGAGCGAGCGCAAGGTTATGCCTGGATTCTTGGCGATCAGTTCGTTGACCAGCTCTGTCCGGCTGCCTCCACCCGCCGTCACCGGAAGCTGAGGCACAGGATCATCGGCGTCGTAGCCGGAGAAATCGTAATCCATGCGCTGCGATAACAGCGCAAGTCCCATGACCGGATCGATCAGATCCTGCAGTTCCTCGAAATCCGCCACGGCCTGCTCATGCGTCTCCGCAACGCAAACCGTGAGCCCGGGCATGATCTTGAGGCTGTCTGGATCGCGCCCGTATGCCGCCATGCGGCCCTTGACGTCGGCGTAGAACTGCTGCGCGTTCTCGAAATGCTGTTGAGCCGCAAAAATGACCTCTGCTGTGGCCGCCGCCAGCTCGCGGCCATCTTCCGACGCGCCGGCCTGGACCATGACCGGCTCACCCTGCGGCGACGGCGGTACGATCAGCGGTCCCCGAACCTTGTAGAATTCACCGTCGTGCTCCAGCACGAACAGCTTCTCGGGATCGAAGAAAAGCCCGGATGCCTTGTCCCGAACGAATGCGTCCTGCTGCCAGGAATTCCATAAGCCGCGTACGACGTGAGCGAACTCGCTCGCCATCCGATAGCGCTTGGATTTCTCGACATGCTTCTCGTGGCCGAAACTTCTGGCCGCATTCGAATTGTTCGTCGTAATGAGGTTCCACCCGGCCCGGCCGCCGCTGGCGAGATCCAGCCCTGCAAATCGGCGGGCAAGCAGATATGGCTGGTCGTATGTCGTGCTCGATGTGCAGACGAGACCCAGGTGCCTGGTATGCTGGGCGATCGTCGCCATGACCGTCAACGGCTCGATCCATGATCCCGCCGCATCATGACTCATCGCCTCGAGCGACCCCCGCCAGAACGTCAGGGCATCGGCCATGAAGAACATGTCGAACAGCCCGCGTTCCGCCAGCCTCGCCAGGTCGATGATGCGCTGAACGTCGGCGTCGAACCCAGGACAGGCGTCCGGATGCCGCCATGCCGCCATGTGCTGGCCGCCACCGGGCCAGTAGAACATGCCCAGCTTCATCTGCGGTGATTGCTTCGACATCCCTGCTTCCCTGGTCATCGGATCAACCAACGGGCGGCAAATCGGACCGGTTTGGGCTTGCGATCCGCAACAGCGAGTCCCGATGCCCAACCGACAGAATCCCCAGCGCAGCTTTCATGCGCATACGGAACTCTATCGCAGCGTCCGGCGCGGGCCGCCGTGAAACGATGGTTCACACGGAGCTAGAACACGGTAATCATTCGGCATTGTCAAGGTATTCAGATCGGACTAATGTCCGAGCCGGTCAGAAACGCTCGGGGGTTCAATGAGCGAGAACAGGGAGATGCCGAGGACACCAGCCGTCACGGAGCGGCTGATCGTCGGCGCCAGTCGCCAACTCAACAATCTTGCGATGGTTCTGATCTCGATCATGATGCTGCACATCACGTTCGATGTCTTGGGCAAATACCTGTTCAATGCGCCAATCGAGGGAACGCTGGAGACCGTCGCGCTCTATTACATGGTCGCAATAGTCTTCCTGCCGCTGGCATACTCCACTCACGCCGGCGGACAGATCGTCGTGGAATTGTTCACGCAGGGCCTTTCGACGCGGACGGTGCAGAAGATCGATGGTCTGGTCGGGATTTTCGCCTTCGCATTCATGACGTTGTTTGCCTGGCAAACCGGACTTGAGGCGTTGGCGAAAACGGCAAGCGGCGAGGTCCGGGAGACTGCAACGAGCGTGATCTCCATCTGGCCAAGCCGCTGGCTACCCGTTGTTGGCTACGGTGTCATGGCGATCTATTTCCTCCATCAGGGAGTCCAGCTATTGCGTGGCTCGGGCCGAGAGACGGATAAAGATGTGTCGAACATCGAGTGACGTGATTCCGGCAGCAGTCGCACGTTGAGCCAACGTAACGGGAGTGAACGGTTTGGGCCTTTCCAGCGTCGCAATCGGAGTTATCGGTATTGTCGCCGTATTGGTCCTGCTGGCGGTACGTATACCGATCGGGATCGTGCTGGGGCTGGTGGCACTCGTCGGCATCTCGGCGCTTCGCGGCGTAGAAGTCGCACTTTCCGTGATCCGGACCGTTCCGTTCGATTTTGCCGCTCATTGGGAACTCACGGCAGTGCCGATGTTCCTGCTGATGGGCGCGTTCGCCTATTATTCAGGCATCAGCGGGGCGCTGTTTACCGCCGCACGCCTGTGGTTCTCCGCCCTTCCCGGCGGGCTGGCGGTCGCCAGCAACTTCGCTTGTGCGGGGTTTGCCGCTGCTTCCGGATCGAGCATGGCCACGGCTGCCGCGATGGGGCGGATCGCCATACCGGAAATGCTGCGGGCAGGTTACGACAAGGGCCTGGCAACGGGAACCGTTGCCAGCGCCGGTACGCTCGGAGCAATGATCCCGCCGAGCATCCTTTTCGTGCTGTACGGCATCTTTGCGGAAGCTTCGATCAGCAAGCTGCTGATAGCCGGGATCTTCCCGGGAATCCTGACGGCCGTCGTTTATGCCTCGATGATCATCATCCGCTGCCGTCTCAACCCGAACCTGGCGCCCAAGGTGGACGAGGCCAGCAGCCTGAGCGCAAGGATGTCATCGCTCGTCGAGGTCTGGCCGATCCTGGTGCTGATCCTGGCCATCATCGGGGGACTCTACGGCGGCATCGTCACACCGACTGAAGCGGGGGCATTCGGGGCATTCGTCGCATTCCTGATCGCACTTTTCCGGGGACGGATGTCGTTCAACGTCTTCCGTGACAGCTGCTTCGAAGCCGTCATCGGCACGGCCCGGATTTTCTTCGTCGCCATCGGCGCAATCATGCTGACGTTGTTCCTGACCATGAGCGGCGTGCCAGACGCCATGGGTCAGGCGATCGGTCCCTGGGCTGACAATCCGCTGCTGCTGGTCATCGCTGCCACCATCATCTTCGTGATCCTGGGCATGTTTCTTGACCCGATCGGGGTGCTGCTGGTCGCGTTGCCCTTGCTGCTTCCCATGATCAACGCCCTCAAGCTCGATCTCATATGGTTCGGCGTGCTCGTGGTGAAATTCCTCGAGATCGGGCTGCTCACTCCACCGGTGGGCATGAACGTCTACGTCATCAAGAGCGTCGTCGGCGACCTGGTGAAGCTGGAGACGATTTTCTGGGGAGTCGGATGGTTTCTCGCCTGCGAGGTTGTGGTCGTCACATTACTGATCGCTTTCCCTCAGATCTCACTGTACCTGCCGAGCCTCATGCAATGAAGAACATGCCACACGCCTAGGGGAGAACTTGAAATGAAACGTTTGGCCAGTCTGCTTGTGTGCGCTACCGCAGTATCTCTGTGGCAGTCACAAGCACAATCCAAAGAACTCACGGTCGGCAACTATCTTCCGCCGAGCCATTACAGCACGGTGCACGGCCTCGTTCCGCTGGCGGAGGCCGTCAAAAAGGAGACCAACGGAAGTCTGACGTTCAAGCTCTTCGCGGGCGGCCAGCTTTACAATGCTCAGCGCTCCTTGTCGGGCATCGGCAATCGGCTGTCCGACGGCGGACTTGTCGTTCCGTTGTTCGCGCGCAGCGATCTCCGTCACGCCATTCTTGCTACCGATCTGGTGTTTTCAACATCCAACCCGCTTGTTGCCGCGGCAGCCTCCACGGAAATGATCCTGCTGAGGTGTCCGGAATGCCAAAACGATTATAAGAAGACCGGCTCGCTTTTCCTCGCGGGCTATTCGACGACCAACTACACGCTGATGTGCAAGCCGGATGTGAAATCGATCGCGGATGTGAAGGGCAAGAAGATCCGCAGCGTGGGCTCGCAAGGACAGCTCGCCAAGGAAATGGGGGGTGTCCCCGTCAGCATGCCAATGACCGAGGCCGTCGAGGCGATGCAGCGCAACGCCATCGACTGCATCATCGGGCCGTTCTCCTGGCTCACGGCCTATCCTGGAACGGATGAAGTCGTGAAGCACGTGGTGGATTATCCTTTCGGGTTGTCCAGTGGAATCGCGCTGTTCGTAATGAACCGGCAGTCGTGGAGCGCACTCGAGCCGGCTCATAAGAAAGCGATCATCAAGTCGCTTCCCGGTGCGATTGCCGAGGTCATGGTGGTGGGAACCTTCGGCGATCTCAAGCGCGCGGAGGAGGCAGCCAAGAAGCGCGGGATCACTATCGTCAAGGGTGGAAAGGAATTTGCAGACCTCGTGGCGCGCTTTCGGAAGAAGGAAGATTCGGCAGTCATCGCACGAGCCGGCAAGCTCGGAGTGAAGAATGCGCAATCTATTGCGGATCGCTATTTCGAAACGACTGCGAAGTGGGAAAAGATCATGCAGAAGATCGGCGATGACAAGGCGGCATTCGCCAAAGCGCTGCAGGATGAGATCTATTCGAAGCTCGATGTGAACAAGCTTTAGAGAGAGAGGAGGCAGGGAGCCATGCTCCCTGCCGGCTCTTTCGTTTAATAGGGCGAACGGTCGTTCTTCGCCACTCTGCGAGCTATTGCTTTCGGCGTCATCGTGCGGGCGTCTGCCCAGCGGTGACTGACCGAGCCCTCCCCCAGCAGGTTCGCCATCGCGCGACTTTCGATTGTTACGATCGTGACGTCGCCTCCCGGATCAGGCTCTGGATCCGTACCGGCGACAGGGGGAACTCGGAAATGCGCACGCCAAACGGCTCCAACGCATGCTCGATGGCTGAGACGACCGCGCCGGGCACGGGAATACAGGCGGTCTCGCCTGCACCCTTCACTCCGAGCGGGTTGTTTTTGCCGGGATACTCCAGCAGCAATACATCGATACGCGGAATTTCCGGCGCTGTCGGCAACAGGTATTCTGCAAAGGTCGTCGTGACCGGCTGCGCCTGGTCGCTGTAACCCATCCACTCATACAGCGTGTTGCCGAGCGTGTGGATCAGGCTGCCGATGACCTGGCCTCGGACGGTGTTCGGGTTGATGACGACGCCGGCATCGTTGGCAACGACGATCTTGTGCAACTCGACGCGCCCGGTCTCGACATCGACCTCGAGTTCGACCGCCAGAGCGGCGCCGGCGTAGGTCAGGCTGGTGCCCAGGAAGTTATGCGAGTGTTCGAGACCCGGAGGCAGATCGCCCGGCAGCTTGTAGCCGGGGACTCCCTGCATCTCCAGTGCGATGCGGGCAAAGTCGAGCCCGTGATCGGGAACGCCTTTGACTTCCACCCGCCCGCCGCGCAACTCGAGGTCCCCGGCATTTACCTCCAGCATCTCCGAGGCGACCGTAAGCACCTTCTCGCGCACTGCGAGGGCGGCGACATGGACCGCCGATCCTCCCATCACGGTCTGTCGGCTGGCAAAGGCGCCCAGGCCGAGCGGGATCGCACCGGTGTCGCCGACGACCACGGTGATGTCGGCCGGATCTACGCCGAGTTGCTCGGCGCAGATCTGGGCCAATGCCGTCTTGATACCCTGGCCGATCCCGACGGCTCCGCTGAAGACCGAAACCTTGCCCGACCGGTCGATCCGTACTGTTGCCGACTCGAAGGGTCCCCGGCCGGTGCCCTTGAGACCCATCGCCATGCCGACACCGAGGTAGCGTCCCTGCTCGCGCGCACGGAGCCGGCGCTCCGGAAAGCCCGCGTAATCGACACCTTCCAGCACCGTCGCCATCATCTTCGGATAGTCGCCGCTGTCGTAAATAATCGGCGAGCCGGATCGTGCCGCCAGCCCGGTCGTGTACGGCATTTTCTCCGGCGGAATGAGATTGCGCTTTCGCACCTCGTAGCGATCCAGCTCGAGCGTGTGCGCAATGGCATCGAGGGCGCGCTCCATGCCGAAATTGGCTGATGGGTAACCGGCGCCGCGGATCGGAATGGTCGCAACCTTGTTGGTCTCGGCCACGACCACCTGAAGATCGAGATTGGGCAAATGGTACGGCCCCGGAAGCGCGGTCGACGCATTGGTCGGCAGGTTGCTGCCCCTCGGCATATAGGCGCCGTTGTCGTGCACCATGCGTCCCCGGATACCCTGCAGCCGCCCCTCGTCGTCGAACGCAACTTCGAGATCCCAATACTGGTCACGCTCCTGGATTGCGGCCAGGAAGTGCTCACGACGATCCTCGATCCATTTGATCGGCCGGCGCAGCATCAGGCTCGTCACTGCGATCACGACCTCTTCCGGATACATGATGTGCTTGCAGCCGAAACCTCCGCCGACGTCCGGTGCGACGACGCGGATCTGGTTCTCATTGAGCCCCAGCATGGTGACCAGAAATCCACGAACGTCGTGCGCCTCCTGGGTGGAGTCCCAGACCGTCAACCGGTCCTCCAGTTCGTCGTAGCTGGCAAGGACGGCGCGAGCCTCGATCGGGTGGGCGATCCCGCGATGCGTCTTCAGATTCAGCGCGACCCGATGCGGAGCGCTCTTGAAGGCGGCATCGACGCTTCCGTAAGCCTGGCGGAACACTTTGACGATATTTGTCGTCTGGCGCGTGTCGACTGGCGGTGCATCGTGTCCCAGCGCATCCAGGCAGTTCGAAATCGGCACTCGCGGATCGTAGTCCACGTCGACCAGAGCAGCCGCATCCTCGGCCCGAAAGCGTGAGTCGGCAATGACCACGGCAATGGCTTCGCCCGTAAATACCACCTCGTCCGTTGCCAATGGAAAGGGGGTGATATTCGGCGGCAGCGAGTCGAGGCGAAGCTCGAGCGGCAGCCGGTCTTGCGTCAATAGCGGCCGAACATCCTGATAGGTCAGGACGGCATGTACGCCGGGCGCGGCACGTGCGGCCGATACGTCGATGGACTTGAGTCTCGCATGCGCGATGCTGCTGCGCACAAAGGCCGCTTCCAACATACCCGGCAGGTGGATATCGTCGACGTAGCGGCCCTTGCCTTTCAGCAGGGGATCGTCCTCGATACGGGCAATCCGCTTGCCGATGAATTTGTGCGAGCTCATTACCCACGTTCCCTTCCCGACGGCAAACTATCGTTATGATGTCGTCGATTATGCCCGTGTCGCGCGCGACTTGCGATAGCTCAATTGATCGGCGGTCATCGTAATCCGCGCTGTAACAAGCAGGAATAGAGCGTTTCCCGTTCGCTTCACCTGCGGCTTTTCTCTTGAGCCTGGCTAAGAGCCGCGGCCAGTGCGCTTTCGGAAGGAGACTGCGAGCTTTGGTGCGGAGACTCCACGCTGTTGCGAGGTGGCGGAGCAGAAGGGGCGGATCGTCCGGTGCCGGTTGCACGCTCTCCGGTAGATCCAGCCTTCATCGTCAGGGCGATCCGCTTTCGCTCCGCGTCGACGTCCTTGACACGCACCTTCACTACGTCACCGGCTTTCACGATCTCATGGGGATCCTTGACGAACCTGTCCGCCATTTCCGAGATGTGGACCAGCCCGTCCTGATGCACGCCGATGTCGACGAATGCTCCGAACGCCGTCACGTTGGTGACGACGCCTTCGAGACGCATACCGGGCTTCAGGTCGGCAATTGTGTCGATGCCCTCCTGGAACGTCGCCGTCCTGAACTCCGGGCGCGGATCACGACCGGGCTTTTCCAACTCGGAGAGAATGTCGGCAACAGTTGGAATGCCGAATGCGTCGTCGGCGAATTGCGCCGGCTGCAATGATTTGAGAAAGGCTCTGTCGCCGATCATGGATCTCAGCGGGCGTTTGGCGGCCTCGGCAATCCGTTCCACGACGACATAGGCTTCGGGATGCACCGCGGATGCATCCAGCGGATTTTTCCCGTTCATGATGCGCAGGAATCCCGCCGCCTGCTCGAACGCTTTTGCCCCGAGCCGAGGCACCTTCTTCAGCCCGGCACGTGTTTTGAACGCGCCGTTTTCATCGCGGAATGCAACGATATTGGAAGCCAGCGTCGGGCTGAGCCCGGACACGCGCGCCAGGAGCGGGGCAGATGCCATATTCACATCGACGCCCACGGCGTTGACGCAATCTTCGACCACGGCGTCAAGTGACCGCGCCAGACCGCCCTGGTCGACGTCGTGCTGGTACTGACCGACGCCGATCGCCTTCGGCTCAATCTTCACGAGCTCGGCCAGCGGATCCTGCAGCCGGCGTGCAATCGACACCGCCCCGCGCAGGCTGACGTCCAGATCCGGAAACTCCCTGGCCGCCAACTCGGATGCGGAATAGACCGATGCGCCTGCCTCGGACACCATTGCCTTGGTCAGCTTGAGTCCCGGCATCCTCGTCATCAGCTCGGACACGAGCTTGTCGGTCTCGCGGCCGCCGGTTCCGTTGCCGATGCTGACGATCTCAACGTTGTGCGCTTTGCACATTGCCGCCAGCGTCGCAAGGGAGCCCTGCCAATCGCGTCTCGGTTCGTGCGGATAGATCGTCGTGGTCGCCACGAGTTTGCCGGTCGAGTCGACAACGGCGACCTTGACGCCGGTGCGGATGCCCGGATCGAGTCCCATCGTCGTTCGTGGACCAGCCGGCGCAGCGAGCAGGAGATCCTTCAGATTGCGTGAGAACACGCTGGTCGCTTCGGCGTCGGCACGTTCCTTCAATCGCGCCAGCAGGCTCGTCTGCAACGATGACGACAATTTGTCGATCCATGCGCGATGCACGGTTTCGCAGAGCCAGGCGTCGGCCGGTCGGCCGCGATCCGCGATCCCGAACGCAGACTTGATGCGACCCTCCGCGGGATGAGGCCCGCCCGGTTCATGGGCAACGTCGAGGTCGAGGCTCAGCACGTCCTCGTTGACGCCGCGCAGCATGGCGAGGGCGCGGTGTGAGGGTATATCGCCGATACGTTGGTTGAATGCAAAGTAGTCGGAGAACTTGGCGCCTTGCTCGTGCTTGCCTTTGCGGACTGACGATTTCAACGCGCCGTCGTTCCACAGCCATTCGCGCAGATTGCCGACCACCGCCGGCGTTTCGGCGATCCGCTCGATGAGGATGTGACGTGCCCCTTCCAGCGCCGCCTTGCCGTCGGCAATGCCCTTGGCCGTGTCGACGAATTTCGCGGCCTCGGTATCTGGATCGAGGGCCGGGTTTCGCAGCAGTGCTTCGCTCAGCGGCTCGAGTCCAGACTCGCGCGCCATTTGCGCTTTCGTGCGCCGTTTCGGCCTGTAGGGCGCGTAGAGATCCTCAAGCTCGACCTTGGTTGCTGCGGCATTGATATCGCGGGCGAACTCGGGCGTAAGCCTGCCGAGTTCACCGACCGTCTTCAGAACGGTGGCGCGGCGGTCTTCGAGCTCACGCAGATAGCCAAGCCTCTCCTCCAGCTTGCGCAGTTGGGTGTCATCGAGGCCGCCGGTCTTCTCCTTGCGATACCTGGCGATGAACGGGACCGTCGCACCTTCGTCGAGCAGTTCCACTGCCGCTGCCACCTGCTGGGCGGAGACGCCGAGTTCGATCGCAATGCGTTGATTGATCTTGTCCATGCTCAGCTCCTTGCCACGGTGCCTCATGCAATGTCCCGCATGAGGCGGTCAAGGACATCCTCCTTACCAGCCGGGCTCAAGCCGGTCTGCCGGGTCTTCCCGCGTTGCCGGCTCCTGAGCTTCACCACCACACCTTCGCCGTAAACTGAAGGCTCTCTTTCCGCCCCAGCGTGTGCGGCCAATATTGCGCCGTAATCTCCGAGCCTTTGACCGAAGATCTCGCGACGGATATCGGAGCCGCTTGCGTTCTCCGTCAGGTATGCGCCGTGTGGACGCCGTTTGGGGAGCCGTACGAATATGACATCCGCACTGTTTCGAGCGAATATACTTGTGCTTTTGGTCACAGGCGTCCTCCTGCTCGTGTCGGTCGATGCCGCCGATGCCCAGCGCCGCAAGGGCGGGGGCGAGCGGATGACGCCGGTTACACTATCCGACGTTAAGCTTGTTCCGGTCAGAGAGCGCATTGCCGCCGTCGGATCGGGGCGTGCGCGCCGTCAGGTGACCATTGCCACACGCTACGCGGGCATCGTTGAGAAGGTGCTGTTCAAAGGCGGCGGCATGGTCGAGGCGAATCAACCACTCGTCCAGCTTCATGCCGAAACCGAGAAGATCGCGGTCGAGACCGCGGAAGCACAGCGCGCGCAGGCGGCAGCGGCAGTCGAGCGCCTGAACCAACTGTCGGACGGCGCAGTCACTCGCGTCGCGCGGGCGGAGGCCGATACAGCACTGAAGATTGCAGATGCCGCGCTGCGTCGCGCCCGCGAAGAGCTCAACCGCATGACGATCCGCGCTCCGTTCGCAGGGATCATCGGGCTCACCAGTCTGCAGGTCGGCGACTACATCGCGGTAGGCACCCAGATTGCTTCGCTCGATGACCGTACATCCTTGCTCGTCGAGTTCACGGTACCGGAATCCGTTGCGCCGCTGATCAAGCCGGGCCTGCCGATCAGGGCAAGCCTCGTCACACGCACGGGCGAAGTCTATGAAGGCCAGATCGATGCAGTCGGAACCCGGATCGATCCAGATACGCGTACACTCGCCGTACGCGGCGAGATTCCCAATCCCACGCTTGCGCTCATTCCGGGCTCGACCTTCTCGATCAGCGTCCGTCTGCCGGGCGAAGAGGCTCCGCTGGTTCCCGGCCTTGCCGTGCAGTGGGACCGCCAGGGCGCATTCGTCTGGCGTCTGACCACCGGCAACACCGTCGAGCGGGTCGGAATCGCGATCATCTCGCGCAACGGCGACCGCGTGATGGTGGATGCGGAGCTGAAGGGAGGCGACAAGGTTATCCGGGAAGGTGGCGACCAGCTTCGCTCGGGCCAGCCCGTGAACCCGCAAGGGACGTGATCAAGGCCCAAGCCGCCTCCGATTTTTCTCTACTCCGGACCTGAGGACTCGTCGTCATGACGTCGACCGCACCCGATTCATCCACGCAGCCCCCCGACGACGACGGCGGCTGGGTCGGCACCTTTATTCGCCGTCCGGTTCTAACGGTCGTGATCAACCTGCTCATCATCGTTGCCGGCGTCGCAGCGCTTCAGGGTATCGAGGTTCGCGAACTGCCGGACGTCGACCGCCCGGTCGTCTCAGTCCGCGCGAGCTACGAAGGCGCAACGCCGCAGACGATGGATGCGCAGATCACATCCATTATCGAAGGCGCGGTTTCTCGTGTGCCCGGCGTATCCGATATCTCTTCCAACTCATCTTATGGGTCGAGCCGCGTGACGATCGAGTTTTCGTCGTCGACCAATCTGGATGCTGCCGCGATGGACGTGCGAGATGCCGTCTCCGGCATTCGAAATCGCCTGCCGGCGGATATGCGCGAGGAGCCGCGCGTGGTCAAGGCAGACGACGATGCGTCTCCGATCATGCGCCTGATCGTTACGTCATCCAAACTTTCTGAAAGCGAGATGACCGAACTCGCAAGAGGCGTGATCGAGGATCGTCTGTCGGCCGTGGAAGGCGTCGCCTCGGCAACGTCCTACGGACTGCGTGCGCGTACGATTGAGGTGCGCGCCAATCAAGTGGCCCTCAGCGCACGCGGCCTTGCTCTCTCCGACCTCATGAATGCAATCGGCAAGGCATCCATCAGCGCGCCGTCAGGCGCCCTCGAAAATGCAACGCAGCAGCTCCTCGTGCGCGCCGAGGCCCCGGTCCAGACACCTGAAGACGTCGGCGCCCTCAACCTCAACCCGACAACCAAGGTCTCCGACGTCGCCTTCGTCCGTTGGTCGTTCCAGGAAGCCACGGCCATTACCCGCCTCGACGGCAAGACAGCCATCGGCATTGAGATCATCCGCCAGGCTCAGTCGAATACGATCGCGATCTCCGATGCGGTGCGCCAGACCGTCGCCGATCTGCAGAGATCGCTCCCGGAAGGCGTGGAAATCTCGGTCGTCTCCGACGATGCGCTCTTCATCCGTGAAGCCGTAACGGAAGTCGCCTCCAGCCTGCTGCTCGCGAGCGCGATCGTCATCGCCGTGATACTGATGTTTCTCGCGTCGATCGGCGCCACCATAGCGCCTGCGGTCGCCATCCCGATCTCACTCATCGGCACGCTCGCCCTCGTCTGGTTCGCGGGCTTCTCGATCAATATTCTCACGCTGCTGGCTTTCGTCGTCGCGACCGGAATCGTGGTCGATGACGCGATCGTTGTGATCGAGAATATAGCCCGCTACCGCGCCATGGGCGCCGGACCGCGTGCCGCTGCCGTACTCGGAACGCGGCAGATCGTATTCGCGGTGCTTTCCACGACGGCGACGCTCGCTGCCGTTTTCATTCCGGTGTCGTTCATGCCGGGCGTGGTCGGAAACCTGTTTTCCGAGTTCGGATTCGTGATCGCATTCGCGGTCGCGATGTCGTCGTTCGTTGCTTTGACGCTCTGCCCGCTGCTGGCGTCCAGACTCGGCACGGGAAGCGCGATCAGATCCTCCGACAAGCCCGCGAGCCGCTTCGAGCGCATCGGAGACGCGATCGGCGGCTTCTACGTGCGGGCTCTCGACTGGTGTCTCGCCGGACGCTGGATCATCGTCGCCGCGTGTCTGGTCTTCGCCGGTTTCGCATGGATCGCATATGTCAATATACCGAGCGAGATCACTCCGACCGAGGATCGCGGCGTCATTCAGATACGCCTTGGAACACAGCAGGGCACAAACCTCGACTATATGCTGTCCAAGGCGAAGATCGTCGAAGAGACGCTTGCCGAATATAAGAAGCGCGGCGAGGTCACGGATGTGCTGTCCATGGTGGGCCGCGGCGGCGCCAACCGCGCTTTCATCATAGCGCCGCTCGCCCATTGGTCAGAACGCAAGCGCAGCCAGCAGGAAATCCAGGCCGAGCTGCAGTCGAAGCTCGCCAACGTCGCCGGATTGTCCGTGTCGATCATGTCGTCCAACAGCCTTGGCATTCGCGGCGGCGGGCAGGGACTGCGCTTCGCCGTGGCCGGGACCGACTACGACCGCATTGCGGACGCCGCAGCAAACCTGGCGCAGCGTCTTCAGCAAACGCCCGGCTTCCGAAACGTGCGTACCGACTATGAAACAACGCAGCCGCAGCTATCGGTCCGTATCGATCGCGAGACGGCAACCAAGCTCGGCGTCTCGATCGACACTCTGACGAGTCTCATCAACGTCATGGTAGACTACGGCAAGGCGGCCGATCTCTTTATCGGCGACGAAATCGTGGAAATACAGGTCAAGGCAGGCGGACGCCCCATCAACGACCCCTCGGATCTCAACAACCTGTTCGTCAAGACTGCGAGCGGCGGATTCGTGGCCCTTTCCACGCTGGTGCGGATGGAGGAGGTTGCCATTGCTCCAACGCTTTCGCGCCAGGGCCGGCGCAGGGCCGTATCTTTATCGGCGCAGCTTGACGAGGGCATGTATCTTGGCAATGCCGTCGCCAGCATGCGCGCAGTCGCAGCCGACGTCCTCCCGGCCGACATGTCCATCGTCCTGCTCGGCGAAGCCAAGACCCTCGGCGACACCACGCAAGGGACGGCATTCGTCTTCGCCATGGCATTCCTCGTGGTCTTCCTCGTGCTGGCCGCACAGTTCGAAAGCGTGATCAGTGCGTTGGTGATTCTGATCACGGTGCCTTTCGGTTTGGCGGCGGCGGCTTTTGCCATCGTGCTCACAGGCGGCACGCTCAACGTCTACAGTCAAATCGGGCTGGTTCTCCTCGTCGGTATCATGGCCAAGAACGGCATTCTCATCGTCGAGTTCGCGGACCAGCGGCGCGACGAAGGCGAGAACGTGGCCAAGGCGATACGAGACGCTTCGATTATCCGCCTGCGCCCGGTCATGATGACGATGGCTTCGACGGTGCTCGGTGCTCTGCCGCTTATCATCGCAACGGGTGCGGGTGCAGAGTCACGTCTTGCACTCGGCTGGGTGATCATCGGCGGGCTCGGATTCGCGACAATATTCACGCTGTTCCTGACGCCCGTCGTCTATCGCATTCTGGCGCCGCTCTCGAAACCCAGGGCGCACGAAACACAGATCCTGGTCGATGAGCTGAAATCGGCACCGAAAGCGACTTAGGTTGCCCCGAGTCCGGTGTCACCCACTGCAGACATCGAGCGAAGACTGCACGATTGCAATTCCGAGCATGGTGCGTCGATTTCGCCAGGTCAGCCCGACTGGAACAGAGCCAGGATGGGATCGGGCGTTTGATCGTTATTGAGGTCATAAAGCGCGCCGAAACGCGCGATGAATCTATCCAGTTTCGCAGGATCTTTCAGGTCATCAAGTTTCAGCTTGTCCTCAATCATCGCGGCTTGCTTGTCGATATCGATGTTGGCCATCGTATCAGGCAAACCGAGGGCCGTCCGAACGACCTCGAACAGCGCCTTGTCAGCCAGTATCGAGTAACTCGATGTTATGGTCGGGGCCATGCGCTGGAAATAGAGCGCGAGGCGCACGCCGACGTTGCTCTCGCCTTCGGTCGTCTCGATCGACTGGCGTAAATAGCCGTCGAATGTCTGGAGGATATTGTCGCGATCCTGGGCGGAGGACAGCGGCACCTGCATTGCCTTGCCATCGGTGCCGAAATTGAACGCCGCTGCCAGGTCCCGCAGCCGCCTGTCAGACGTCGTATTCACGAAACTCGTCATGTCGAAGGGATCACTGGTCAACGCGCGCTTCAACACGCTGTCACTCACTTCACCGCTCTTGAAGCCATAAGCCTCGACCATGAACTCCACCAGCTTGCGATCCTTCAGGAGTTCGTCCACGGTCCCAATGCTGCCGATGGTCTGATAGTAATATCTCGCGTCGGCGGTCTCCTGTTCCTTGGCTTGCGTGCTGTCACCCGCCAGTGAACCGTGCAACGTTATGGTCCGTGACACAGAATCCTCGAGCTGCGCGCTATGAGCACCCTGCGCCGCCCCGTTGCTCGCAAAGTTGAAGGCTTCCGCCAATGCCTTGTAGCGCTTATCGCGCAACGTGTTGACATAGCTCGCCGCGTCATTCGGGTCGCTCGACAGCACGCGCATGATCAGCGCCTTCGATTCCTTCGTGGGATCGAGATCAAACGCCTTGAGCGCATAGTTGAAGATTGCGGGCGTATTCACGAAATCGGACGTGGTTTTCACCTTTCCGATCAGACCTTCATAGAACGTCGCGGCCAGCTCATCGTTCTTGACGGCCTTGTCATCAAAGTGCTCCAGGTACAAGTCCATCGTCTGCTGCTGTTGATCCGCCGTCTGCAGTCCAACAGTTGCATCGACCGAGCCATCAGCGTTGAAATTGAAAGCATCCCTTAGACTACGATAGGCCAGGCTTGAATTCGCCAAGCTGTCGGGATCCGACGTATCGCTCAGCAGCACTTCCCGTATGTCGCTCTTCCATTCAAGAGTCGGGTCCAGTCCGAAGGCGGTCAGAACATAGGAATAGGTGCGGTCGTCGTTGAGCAGGTCATCGACACTGGCGATGTCGGGCAAACTCGAGATGTACTGCTCTCCTCGAAATTTGGCGGCTGCGGGCGTCGCACGGTTTTCGATCTTATCGAAGAAGCTGAAGATCAGTTGATCGATCTGGTCGGTTGTTTGCGCCGGCTCGCCGGGCGGGAGGGTTTCTTCCGTTCCGAATGAAAATGCAGCCGCAAGCGCCTGGTATTTTGCGCCCATTGTATTGGCTGCGCTGTCCGGATCGCCGAGATCGCTTGTCAGAACATCCTTGATCGCGGCCATGGACGCATGGGCGGGGTTGATGTCGAAAATCTTGAGCACGAACGACGTCAGTCGCTCATCGGCAAGCAGATCGTCCACACTCTGTATCGTTGCGATACGCGACCGATAGTAGTCGACGTCGGCGGCAGCCGTGATGCTTGTCCTTATGCTTTGCTCAGAATACAGCTTCTCGGTGAGAGCCTGATCGCTCGCTTCTTGCGCCTGCACGGAGGCGGCTGCCACGGCTCCGCCTGTCGTGAAGTTGAACACCTTGGCGAATGTCGCGAACCTCGGATCTGCCAGCTTGTTGGCAAAGCTATCGCCGCTCGTCAGGTCACTTTCCAGAACCTTGCGCATGAACGCCTGGGACTGGAGCATATCGTCCAGGCCGTAGGCCTTCATCGCATAAGTGTAGAGCCTGGAATTGCTCAGGAACTCGTCGACCGTTTTCACGGTCCCGATGTTGTCCTGATAATACTGGGCTTCGCGAGCGGTCTGGGGGTCCGCCGCCTTCAGCCTGATGGACTTCTGCAGGTCCGCAGCGACCATGTGGTAGGACAAATAGGTCGAAATCATCCGTCTCCCACTTATTGGCCACCGGAAGCCTGGAGCGAGTTTGGCGGAGGGGGGAGGATTTGAACCTCCGATACCCTGACGGGTATGCCACACGTGAAGCGTGGTGCCTTAAGCCTCTCAGCCACCCCTCCATGTCGGAGGCTAGCGACCAAGGCTTGCTTGAAGCTGGTCTGTTCATCGCGGCAATGGCTGGTATCAGACCGGCCATCCGGCGAGCTTGTAGGCACTGTCCCAGAACATCCACTCCAGTTGTGCGGCGCGGCTGAACGCAGCGTGCATGGCGGCAATCGCATTCTGCGAGGCATCGACGGCGGCTGCGTCCGCCACCGAGACCGCAGCGTCGACCGCCGCATCGAACTCAGGACTGGAATAGGTTTCAATCCAGGCCCGATACGGGTTCGAGACCGCGGCTTGGGCATGAATATGCTTTCCGACTTCCCGGTAGATCCAGAAGCAGGGAAGCACCGCGGCGACTGCGATCTCGAATGGCTGCAAGGCGGCGATGCGGAGCAAATAGCTGACATAGTGATCGCACACCGGGGATGGCCGCGTGGCTGCGAACTCATCGGGTGAGATCGAGAACCGCGCGAAATAATCTGCGTGCAACGAACGCTCGACGACGATGGCCGTCTGTGCAGCGGCTGCAAAATGCACAACGTGATCTGCGCTCAGGCCCTTTGCCGATATCAACGAAAGGGCTCTCGCAAACGCCTCGAGATAATGGGCGTCCTGTATCATATAGTGCCGGAAACGGCCTTCACTCAGCGTGCCGCCCGCCAGTTCGACGTTGAACGGCAACGTCAGGATACTCCGATAGATGGATTGATTTCTTTGCCATGCGTCGTCACTAAAGCGCATCATGGTTTGGCCACTCGCTTGCCAGCCGCAGCCGGCGGCTCACACTGTCGGGATACTCATCGTCACGAGCGTAGTCTGCCGTCCAGTCCTGCGCCAGGACAAAGCAGACGGAGCGTGCATCTCGTGATCATGGCATTCATCATGGCATGGCGGCACGAAAGACCCGGTCCGCCCCCAAGCCACACGGGATGACTTTTCGCCCAATCGGCCGCCTCCATGCTAGTGTCGCGTGGTCGGGGTGACATTGAAAGGCTGGCCATGGCGAAAGGTTATTGGATCGCGACGATCTCCATAAGAAGCGCCGACGGATACGCCGAATACCAGGCGGCCGTGCGTAAGGCGCTCGACAAATACGGCGGCCGATACCTGATCCGTGGCGGCAAGGCCGAGATCCGGGAAGGTCGTCCGCGCCCGCGTGTTGTCGTCATGGAATTCGACGACTACGCCACTGCGGTCGCCTGCTACGAGAGCCCGGAGTTTACCGCCGCCAAGGCGATGCGCCAGCAGCTTGCCGACACCGATTTCATTATCGTGGAGGGCTGGGACGGCCAATGGTGATGGCCCGACGTCAGCCTGGGAGCAACTGCGTATGATCATCGACATGCATTGCCACTTCATTCCGTCAGACTACTTTGCGTTCGTGAAATCGCGGCCGGAGATGGAGGTGGTCGATATCGCGCACAATGGCGAGGCGGTGGACGTGGCTGTGCGCGGCGTGAAGTTTGCGCTCAACGAGACGTTCTTCGATCCGGGCCGGCAAATCGCACGCATGGACCGGCTTGGCATCGGCCGCACGTTGGTCTCGCTGGCCACGCCGCTGATCAACTACTTCACAGACCCTTCACTCGCCACGGAGGCCGCTAAAATCTGCAATGACGGGTTCGCGCGGCTCGTCGCTTCAGCACCTTCGAGGTTTGCGGCGTGGGCATTCCTCCCCATGCAGGACCCGGCGGCCGCGGCGGCGGAACTGCGGCGATGCGTGACGGAACACGGCTTTGTGGGCGGCCACATCGCGTCCAACGTGCGCGGCGCTTATCTCCCGGACGAGCACTTTGCTCCGATCATGGAAGCCGCCCAAGGACTCGACGTCCCGCTCTTCGTGCACCCTGCCGATCCGGCCGGGAAGGATCGTACGGCAGACTTCGAGCTGACGGTGATCGCCGGCTACATGTTCGATTCCACGATCAACATCTTCCGCATGATCTGCAGCGGTTTCCTCGACCGCTATCCCCGCCTGAAACTCGTATGCGCACACACCGGCGGCTACAGCCTGATGCTGCGTGGACGCATGCAATGCGAGGTCAACACGAATCCGGCGATCGCGCGCGCCCTGAAACAACCGGTCGGCGCGTACCTCGATCGGCTCTACTACGACACAGCCGGCTTCGAGCCGGGCTACCTCGGCTTTGCAGCGACCGTCATTCCGCCTGAACGGCTGCTGTTCGGCACCGACGCTCCATTCCTGCTGGTGCTCGATGACCCGATCGGGTTCGTGCGTGAAGGGCTTCCGGCTGCCGCAGCGGAAGCGGCCCTCGGCGCCAACTTCCAGCGGCTGGCCGGATAGGCAATCTTCGCCCCCCGCGAAGGTGAACCGCAAGCGGATCCGTCCCAGCTTGGATCCTGATGCGCCGGCGACATGGGCGAGCGATCCGGCGTTCGCCAAAGTTGCATCGAACTTCCTGCGCACAGCGACGATATGCTCTTCCGGTATGCCGGACGGTCCTGCCAGAATGATCTCAGCGTCGCGTACCGGACGACATGGAATTGAAACGAGCTTTCATGGAGAACGCCAGTGGCCAAGCAAGCGAAGTCGCGCAATGCCAACGAGGAACGTGCCTATCCGGACCTACACGATCATATCGCCGCCCTGCGCGATGCCGGGTTGCTGGTCGAGATCGACCGCAAGATCAACAAGGACACGGAAATGCACCCGCTCGTGCGCTGGCAGTTTCGCGGAGGCATTGCGCCGGAGGATCGAAAGGCGTTCCTGTTCACGAACGTCACCGACAGCAAAGGCCGCCAATACGACATTCCCGTGCTGGTCTGCGGCCTCGCGGGCAACTACCAGATCTATGCGATGGGCATGGGGTGCCCGCTCGATCAGATCCGCGAGCGCTGGATCAGAGCGATGAACGCACCAATCGAACCCAATGTCGTTTCCCAGGCGCCATGTCAGGAGATCATCTATCGGGAGGCCGACCTGCTGAACGGGCATGGACTCGATGCCATTCCGGTGCCCATCTCGTCGCCCGGCTGGGACAACGCGCCCTACACGACGTCAAGCCACTTCATCACGATTGATCCGGAGACAGGCGTACAGAACGCCGGCAACTATCGTGGCATGATCAAGGCGCCGGATCGCATGGGCATGAACCCGTCGATCGAGCTTCGCACGGGCGGATACATGCACTGGGCGAAGTGGAAAGCATTAGGAAAACCGATGCCGTGCGCGGTGGTGCTCGGTTGTCCGCCGGCCGTCTCCTATACATCCGTACAGAAGGTCCCGGAGATTTATGACGAGTTGGCGGTGGCGGGCGGTCTCATAGGAAAGCCGCTCAATGTCGTGAAGTGTCAGACCGTCGATCTCCTGGTGCCTGCCGAATCGGAAATCGTGATCGAGGGTTACGTCTCCACGGAGTACCTCGAACCCGAGGCGCCGTTCGGCGAAAGCCATGGTCACGTCAACCTGCAGGAGTACAACGCCGTCCTCGAGGTCACCGCGATCACGCGCCGGAAGAATGCAATCATGACGTCCTGGATCAGCCAGGTGACGCCATCCGAATCCAGTTGCATCAAGCGCCCGGCGTTCGAGGCCTCGCATCTCATGCATTTGCGCACCAACCTCGGCATTCAGGGCATCAAGCGCGTCGTCACCCACGAACCATTGACGGCGCTGCAAAGGCTGATCGTGGTCGTGGTGGAAAAGGGGATGCCGCGCACGGAGATCTGGCGGGCCCTTTACGGCGTCGCCTCTTATCGCCGGGCGGAGGGCAAATGGGTGGTGGCGGTCGACGAGGACATCGACCCGGACAATGCAGACGCGACGTTCTGGGCGATGTGCTTCCGATGCAAGCCCCACCGGGACGTGGAAATCATGAAGCACAAGAATGAGGGACACGGACCGCGCTCGATGATCGACAGCGAGGACTCGGCTGTCCTCATCGACGCGACCTTGAAGGAGACATTTCCGCCGATCTCGCTGCCCAAGCGCGAGTACATGGAAAACGCGAAGGCGATCTGGGAGGAGATAGGGCTGCCGAAGCTACGTCCCGAACCGCCCTGGTTCGGCTACGACCTCGGCGAGTGGAACGACCATCTCGAACGCCAGGCGCAGCTTGCGGTCAAATCGGAGTACTGGCAGACGGGCGAGTGGTGCCGGCAACGGAAGCGATCCGACGTTCAAATGAATACGGAGATGCGGACGCTGGAAGATGATCCCGACTATGGACCGGCGCGAGCGGCACGAAGCGGTCCGACAGAGTCGCCCAAGCGTTGATCGGCATTTCGGACACGATGCGTGCTCGTTGGTCGGGCGCGCACGCATCCTCAGTCGCTGAGGAGGGCCGAGCCTCCCCCGTGTGGCCGGTCCGTCACTTCGTCCGAAGTCGGGTCTTGACTACCCTGTTTAGAATGGAACAACTAGGCTGGATAGCGGTTTCATTGAACGCACCGGATCAAAAGAAGTGCGCCACAGACAACCGTTGGGCAGGTTGTGAGCCATGCGGGGGACAAGTGAATGCCGGAACACTTGAAAGACGCTCACATCGATTTTTGCCGCCAACAGCTCGAAGAGCTTCGAGACCGGGTCAAGCCATACAAGGATGGGCGCTCTTTCACGTCGAAAGACGGCGTGGACACCACCAAAGCCACGATCGCAAAATACGAAAACGAAATCAGGCAGCTCGAGGACCTGATTGCCTCCTATCTATCCGAAAATCGATAGATATTTCGGGCAGAGATACCGTGCCGATGCCGTCCCGGTCCGGAACAACAAAGGCAGGGGGATGCCCCGCCTTTGTCATGACGTTGCGTGAGGCCGCAGATCAGAAGCCGTATTCTTTCCATCGCCGGTTGACGAGTTCCTTGTGCTCCGGCATGGGCTCGACCGTTCGCGGGTAGCGGTTTCCGCCGTACTGCTCCTGCGGTCGGAAATCCAGGTTCTGCGTGGCATCGATCAGCACGCGGCACCATTTGCCGGTCCCGAACAGCATCGGATCGCGATCCTCCAACCGAGTCGACGGATCGAGCAGCGAGCCGAACGTGCCGGGAAAGAAAACGATATCGTCCTCTGCCGCATTGACACGGTATGCAAAGGCCCAGTCGATCGACGCATAGTCGTGAATGTCGATGTCCGTGTCGACGGCCCAGATGTGCTTAAAGCGCAGATGCGCGGCATTGGAGCCCCAGATCGCAGCGGCCGCCTGCTTGGCCTGGCCGCGGTAGGTCTGGTTCAACTGGATCATCAGCGTCGTGCCGTTATTGGCCGGCGGGCAGAAGACGTCGGTAATTCCCGGGACGCCGGCATTCTTCAAAACGTTCCAGGCAATGCCCGAGCGCTGGATCGAGCTTGTTACGGAATTCTCATTCAACTGCTTGGGAAGAGTCCCCTCCAGCGTGCCGCGGAATATCGGATCCTTCCGCGTCGTGACGCACGTCACCTTGGTCACGTGCTTGAGGCCCTGATCGCCGCCGAAATAACCGGTGTACTCGCCGAACGGCCCTTCCATCTCGAAGGTCGACGGATCGGAATCGATATAGCCTTCGATCACGAACTCGGCGCTCGCCGGGACCCACAAGTCGTTGGTCTCGCACTTGACGAGTTCCACCGGCTTGCCACGGATGGCGCCAATGACCTCGTACTCGGAGACGCCGGTCGGAATTGGGGCAGACGCACAATACGGAAGCGCCGGCTCCCAGCCGAAAACGTGAGCGACCGGCATCTTCATGCCACGCTCGGCCCATTTCTGGAAGTGGACGCCCCAGTTCTGCGCCCGCCACAACAGCACTGGAAGCGTATCGGGGTGCTCGCCTAACATGCCGCGGTAGATGCCGATGTTGTGCTGGCCGGTATCGGGGTCCATCGTGACGGTCCCCTGGTATGTGTTGATGTAGCGGCCTCCATCATGGCCATGCCAGCGGGGCACCGGAAACTTGTAGAGGTCGATGTCCTTGCCCTTGTAGACCATCTCCTTGACCGGACCCGTCGCGACCTCGACCGGCTTGACCCGCTGCGCGAAGTAATACTGCGTGGCGAGCACCAGGTCGGTGACCGATGCATCCTTGGGCAAGCCCAGCATCATCGCCACGCGCGTGTAGTTCGACAGGCCGCCCGTGAACAGAGTGCGCGACCACACGTCATCGCCTGGACCGTAGCCTGAGATGTTCTTGAACAGCAATGCAGGTCCGTTGCCCTGACCGAAGGTCCGCCGCGCGATGGCGCCAAGCTCGCCATCCCAGTTGACCTCGGCGTTGATCTCGTGAAGCTCGCCCTCTCTGCGCAATTCTTCGATCCATCCGCGCAGGTCGCCGAATGACCGCGGATTCAGGCGGTTTCCGATCGACTCGCCGAGCTTGGGTTCACTCATTGTCTGTTCTCCGTGATGACGCTCCGCACCAGCTTCACCATTCTCGTGCACCGATGCCAGGCAAGCAAATCATCTGGACCCTTGGCAGGAATTGAAATATCAAGCAAATTTCTTATATTGATGATATAAATATATGATATTTATATCAGGTGGCCTCGACGCCCTCCGCGGGGCAGCCGGTCTTGGAGACGGACTCTCGTGGTGAACGTCCGCAATTTCGATCTCAATCTCGTGCGCGTGCTGGCGACGCTGATGGAAGAAAGAAGCGTCACGAAAGCGGCGACGCGCCTTGGCCTGACGCAACCTGCCGTGAGCGCCGCGTTGACCCGCCTCAGGGATGCTTTCGGCGACCCCTTGTTCGTCAGGACGCGGCGGGGCATGGCGCCCACGGTTCGCGGCGAGGAGCTTGCACAGCTCGCGATTGCGGCGTTGCGCGACTTCGAGGAACTCCTGGAGGCCAAGTCCTTCGATCCGAATACAGCCGATGTGACCTTAACCGTCGGCGCCAATGACTACGGACAATTTTCAATCGTCGCGCCGCTGCTCCATAGGCTTCGGAAATCAACGCCGGGCCTGAGGCTCGAGATACGACCACTGGAAGACGACATCGGCGGACAGCTCGAACGGCAGGAGATCGACGTTGCCATCACGCTGCTCTCCCAGCCGCCTCGCAACGCAATCGTAGCCCCGTTGTTGACCGACGATTTCGTCGGCGCTGTCGATAAATCGAACGACGTCGTCGGCTCCAGAATCTCGCTGGATCACTTCTGCAGCCTCGATCATGTACGCGTTTCGGCCGCCAACAACGCTCGACTGATCGACCCCGTCGACGACCAACTGATGATCCGAGGCCGGCGACGCAACGTCATTCTGTCGGTACCGAATTTCTTCATGATACCCCGGCTGCTGCGTGGATCAGACCTGTTCTCCGTCGTGCCGGTCCGGCTCATCCAATATTTCGACTGGACATTGAAGCCGGTGGCATTGCCGCTCAGCCTTCCAGGCTTCACGATGAACCTTATCTGGCACGAGCGAACAGACGGATCGCTGCGTCATATGTGGCTTCGGGAACAGCTGACATCGATCGCGGATGCAATAGGACGAACTGGTGCGAGCAATCCGAAGCAGCCGTCGGCTCGCCCGGAAGTCCGACGGGCAGTGAACACAAGCAAGTGACCCGCAGAACCCGCTGCGTCAGAGCGAGAGACGCCACGGCAGATTGTCCCTGCGGTCTCCCGTCGGAAGTGTGCTCGGAAACCAACGCCTAAGCGTCCGCTCCCGGCCAGTTGTACCTTGAATAATCGGAAACACACGAATGCGGCTCGATGCCGGCATGCTGAGCGAGCCTTACGAGATCCGGAACGGACCTGATGCTCAATTTTTTCATCATGCGCGACCGATGAAGCTTGACGGTCTTTTCGGCCGTGCCAAGGTCTGCGGCAATCTCCTTATTGAGATTTCCCGCAATGACCCGGGATAGAACCTCTCTTTCACGCGGGGTGAGCTTGCAAACCCTGCGCTGCGCAATGAAGTGGCTCATTCGATCGCCGAACAACACTTCCTCCAATGCGAGCGCGCGCGAGACTGCTGCAAGAAGTGCGGGCGGCTGAACCGGCTTTATGAGAAAATCGACGGCTCCGGCTTTCATGGTCCGGACAGTTATTTCTATGTCTTTTATGGCCGACGTGAAAATGACCGGCATAGCTTCATTCTTCTCTGCGAGGATCTTCTGAAGCGCCAAACCACCAATGTCCCGCAACTCTGCGTCCAGCATCGCAATGCCTCGGCCGACAGAGTTGTAATGTGACAGGAAAGACAGACCTGATCGGAAGACCTCGACTTTATAACCATGACTCGCCAACGGACGCGCCAGGTTCCCGATCGACGCCTCGTCATCGTCGATCAAATAAATCGTAACATCCAGTTGTGAACTCATCGCGTCACCTTTTGCGTCTTTGCTTCAGCGACCGCCATTCACGACAGGCTCATTCAACGGCTCGATGCACCCTGGCCTGCGGCCCCGGCACTATATCGGCTCTCCATTTCTCTGCGGTAATTATATTGAGCGGCAAACCCGGGTTCGGCCATCGGAGAATTGTGCAAATTTGTGCAGCGAACCCGTTACCCTTGCATCGAGCGCTACCACCTGCGCAATCGCCGGTAATAGGGCCGCGGTCCGTAGTAGCGATAAATCCGCGGGGGCACATAGGGACGGACACGGTAGCGAACGCGCGGCCGATAGTACGGACGCACATAATAGCCGGAACCGTAATAGTAACGCGGCCCGTAGTCATAAACGCGGCGGGGGTAATAATAACCATAGCGATGCGCTATACCCGCTGCGATGAACCCGCCGGCGATTGCTGCGGCCGCGGCTCCTCCGCGCCATCGGCGCGCATCAGCCTCCGGCGAGTAGCTGACGGCGGCGAATGCCAGCAGGATTGCCGGGCCAAGTGCTGTAATGCGTTTCATGACCGCCTCTCCAAGCCCGATGCTTTGTCGAAAAAGGAAGCAAGGGGCAATCGATAGTGCTCCCGACGATGAGAGCTGTCCTCCAGGCGCCACACGCGTTTAACCGATCAGATTCGTTGTTTGCTTGATCGATATCAATATCATGCGCCAAGTGAAGACGTCACCCGTCTCTGTAGTATCGACTTCACTGCACGCATATCAGCTCGCGGAGGGAACATGAAAATCGTAGCCGAGGAGCATTGGGTCAAGAAGGGGCCGGTCAGGCTGTATGTCTATCGCAAACACGATGTGGAGGGCGCGGCCAGCAAGCCCGTTCTGTTCCTGGTCCACGGCTCGACATTCTCAAGCCGCGGCACCTACGATCTGATGGTCGAGGGCAAGGGCGACTACTCTGCCATCGAGCATTTCGCCGGGCTGGGCTACGACGTATGGACGATGGATCACGAAGGATATGGCTTCTCCGACCGCACGGACAGCAATTCCGGAATCATGGTTGGCGTCGCGGACCTTAAGGCTGCAATGCCACTCGTCCTCGATAAGTCAGGGCGAAAGGCCATTTTCCTGTTCGGCGAATCCTCCGGGGCGATCAAGGCCGGCGCTTACGCCAACGAAGAGCCCGAAACGGTCGAGCGTCTCATGCTGCATGCACTGACCTATACCGGAAAAGACGCGCCGGAAATGGATCGCCGGCGCAGAATGGCCGACCAGTTCCGCGCCAATCCGCAACGCCCGTTCGGCAAGGCGCAGATCGACAACGTCTTCAATCGCGACAAGTCCGGCCAGACCGATCCCTCCGTCATCGCTGCGCTTTCCGAATTCGAATTGAAGTTCGGCGACAGTGTGCCGTGCGGGACGTATCTCGACATGGCGCTGCATCTGCCAATGGTCGACCCGACCAAGATCAATTGCTCCGTGGCAGTTTCCCGACCCGATCACGACGGCAATTCGACCGAGGAGGAACTCTTCGAGTTCTTCGTGAAACTCGCTTCGCGTGACAAGCAGTACATCCTGATGCGCGGGCTGCCGCATGGCGGCGGCATGGTCGGTTATCAGCGCCATCGCATGTGGCACGTGATGCACTCATTCTTCGGCGCACCGGCGGCCCCCATGGAATAGCCAGAAGGGCTAATGCGGTGGCGGAGGAATTCGGATTCCACCTTTGAAGCCGGAGAGGGTCCAATCATAGACATCGATACCGGTTCGAATTGAACCCAATCTCGGCGTGCTTATATCCAATATGACAACGATGATTGATGTCCATACAGCAATCAGTATGCCGACAAGCGTATATATTCTGTGATCTTTCAGGCCGAGTTGGTAGCCCAACGCCGCTATCGAGATCAGCGTCAGCCCGATCAATAGCCAGAACATTTGTGGTGGATATCTGTCATCATGGGCGAAGCGTTGCTTCGTCGACATATCAAAGGCCTCGTTGAGGGCTCTCATCAAAGAGGCGACGACATCATCGGGCCGCTCATGCGAGATGGCGGCAGCGTGCCCCCAGATCTCCGACTGGAGGGAGGACGTGCGATCGTTGATTGCCTGAAGTTCAGCCGACGCGCGACGCGTCTGCAAGAAGCGCTTGCGCTCCCGGATGTAGGTTTCGAGCAGCCTTGCAATCTGGCCGGCACGCGGATGATCCAGCGCCTCGGCGCGAAGCCAGGCCGTACCGATGGCATTCGCCTCCTGCAAAGCCGTATGCCGCCTCTCGGCAAAGCGGGTGTTTGCATAAGACAGGGTCAGCGCCAGCACGAATGCGAGGAGAGCCAGGATACCGCCAACGATCAGTCCAACGCCTTCGACATCGCCGCTGTGCGCGGCGCGATTACGCTGACCAAGGCGGAAGCCCAGAAGATGCACCGCGACCTGGATCAGAAACAGGAAGACGGCAAAAGCCAGCTCGCTCCAGACTGCCAAACGCGCCAGCAGGACCATGCCCCACGCCACCAGCTTCTCCATTCAAACGTTTGGAGTACCGCTCCGCTCCTCTTCGGACGCGCCGGCAATCGGCGGTTTCGGACCGCTCCAGGCAGTTCGTATCCGTGGCATCGTACAGACGTTGAGCACGCCACAACAGCATCTCATCTGACGGCAGAGCGTCTTCCGATTGGAATGTTAGTTCATTGAGGCCGGTATCGCCAGTGCAGGTCAACTTCTGAAGCGTGGCATGACTTCTTCCGCGAACAGCTTTGCCGACATCTCACACGTTTTCCTGGTCTCGCCCGCCCACTCTCCCACGAAGCGCAGCAGGAGATGGGTAACCCCGAGATCCGCCAGTTCGCGACCCCTGGCGGC
>JBFWYV010000029.1:0-27225 GCA_050186055.1 Hyphomicrobiaceae bacterium
GGTGTTCGCCACTCCGCGCGCCTACGTACGCTTCGGGACGGTGCTGGCCGAGGGGATCGCGTTGTGGGGAACGACGCCGTTCATCGCGGACCTGCAGTTGCGGGCCGGAACCGGCGCGACCCGAGAAGCAGGCTTCGTCATCGGCGGCATCGGGATTGGCGGCATCGCCTATACGCTCTTCATGCCGGTGCTGCTCAGATCGATGAACCGCACCGCCATCATGGGTATCGGCGGCGTGCTGGGGACCGCCGGCCTGGTGGCTCTGGCACTGGAGCTCGACAGCCTGATCGCGGCGGCCATGTTCTGCGTCAGCGGTTTCGGCTACATGATGCTGCACAATTCGATCCAGAACGAGTCGGTCGAGTTGGCGCCCACCGCCCGGTCGTCAGCCTATTCGATGCATGCGTTCTTCTTCTTCACCGGGCAGACGCTGGGACCGGTGCTTTTCGGTCTGCTGCTCGGGCATTGGGGACCCGTGACGGCACTCTGTGTCGGCGCGCTGATCTTCGTGCTCGCCGGCCTGATTGGCGGACTGATGTTTGCGCGCCTCGACCGGCGCTGAACGGCCGCTGCCGCCAAGCCTGCGAATCCGGTAATGTCGGCCTGCTTTCGCCACCCTGCAGGGGAGCATCGTGGGCTACATGTCCCGAACCCGATCCCTCCGCGCCGTCGGAATGACCGCACTCCTGATCAGTGTGACGGGTGTTGCCTCGCCGATGGCCCAGGAGCGCGACCCCCATCTCATCCGCCAGGGCGAGCTCAGTCTGCCTGAGATCGATCGCCCGTATAAGCGCCCCAAGGTCGACAAGCGCCTGCCGCACGCGAAACTGGTCAAGGGCAGGCGGAATGTCGCCGCCGTCTGGTTCTCTCAGCCCTCTACCGAATACCGGCACGACCCGTTCGGCACCGGAGAGCACGCAAAGACTCTGATGGTATCGACGGCTGAAAGACGGATCCTGCGCCTCGACCTGCCCAGGTTCAGCGTGTTCGAGGATCTGGTCCCGCGCCTTGCCGATCTGGATGGCGACGGCCGCGACGAGGTCATCGTCGTGCGCTCACGTGTCCACCGGGGGGCATCGCTGGCGGTTGTCCGTGTATTGGCCAACGCTCTCGTGGTCGCTGCCGAGACGCCACCGCTTGGAACGCCGTTTCAGTGGCTCAATCCGGCCGGTGTCGGCGACTTCGATGGTGATGGAAAACCGGAGATCGCCATCGTCGTCACGCCCGAGGAAGAGGGCGAGCTGCAATTCTGGGTCTTCCATGACAACCGGCTGGAGTTGGTCGCGAGCGAGACCGATGTCTCGAATCATGCCCCTGGGTCCGCACGCCTGGGTCTGTCGGCCGTGGCCGATTTCGATGGCGACGGCATTGCCGATCTGGCGATCCCCGACCAGCAGCGCCATACGCTGAGGTTTCTGAATATGCGTGGCGGGAAGATCCGGGGACTCGGCGAGCGATGGCTTCCGGCCCGGGCGCAAGAGGACTTCGAGGTTCTCGAAGTTCGCGGCAAACCCGCAGTCAGCGTGGGGATTGCCGGCGGCCGCGCCGTGATCGTGTCGCCGTGCAGGGACATTCCCGGCTGGCAGATGGCAAGCGGCCAATGCTGAACGCGCAGATCAGACTCGCGTCGCCGGCGCTGGCGGCGGCACGGTGGGATGGCTATGATGCCGGCCCCGCAAACAACAATCCGCACTGACCCGAAAACCGGAAACGCCGCTCATGACCAGAATTTCCTGGCGAAGCCCCTATCTTGTCCTGGTCTGCAGCGCCCTGATCGTTTTCCTGGCCTACGGCAGCCGTCAGAGCTTCGGCATCTACATGAAGCCGATCACGTCCGATTTCGGCTGGGGACGTGAGAGTCTCTCCCTCGTGCTCGGCACGCAGGCACTGATCTACGGTCTATCAGCGCCGTTCGTCGGCGCCATCGCCGACAAATGGGGCTCGACCAAGGTTCTCGTCACAGCGGGGCTCCTGTACGCTGCCGGCATCTTGCTCATGGCCAATGCGACAACGCCTGCCGGCATGCTGCTGTCGGCGGGTCTGCTCGGCGGCGTGGGATCGGCTGGCTGCGCGCTCTCGCTCGTTCTGTCGATCGCCAGCAAGGTCGCGCCCGATGACAAGCGGAGCATGTGGCTCGGCGTCATCACCTCGGGCGGCACCGGCGGCCAGCTCGTATTGGTGCCTGCCGGCCAGTTGATCATGAACGAGCATGGCTGGTACGTGGCGCTGATGGCGCTCGGCGTCTTCGTACTGCTGATCGTGCCGATTGCACTGATGCTCAAAGGCGCAGCGGGCGATGCACTCTCCAACAAGAAGGACGGGCAAAGCCTCGGCCAGGCGCTGAAGGAAGCGCGCGGGCACTCCGGCTTCTGGCTGCTGGTTCTCGGCTTCTTCACCTGCGGGTTTCAGGTGCAATACATCAACAATCACCTGCCCGCATATCTGGCCGACATGCACATGGACCCGATCATCGGCGCGACGGCCATCTCCGTGATCGGCTTCTTCAACGTGATCGGAACCTGGGCATCGGGCTATCTCGGCGGCATCTACCGCAAGAAATACCTGCTGGCGTGGCTCTATCTTGCACGCTCGGCGATCTTCGCAATCTTCGTCCTGACGCCGCTCTCGCCGTTGTCGGTCTACATTTTCGCAGCCGCGATCGGCCTGCTCTGGCTCGCGACCGTTCCGCTGACGTCCGGCATCGTGTACGGAATGTTCGGCGCGCGCTATATGGCCACGCTCTACGGCATCGTGTTCTTTTCCCATCAGGTCGGAAGCTTCACCAGCGTCTGGCTCGGTGGTCGGATCTGGGACATGACCGGGTCTTACGACATCGCGTGGTGGATCGTAATCATCGGCGGCGCGTTGGCCTCGCTGCTGCACTGGCCGATCGACGACCGGCCAGTCAACGAGGTGCTGGCGAGCCGGCAGGCGGCGCAGGCGTAGCGACCGCAGAACGACGGCGCATTGCGCGTCGCTATTGCAGCCAGGCGGATGCAACCGCCCGCTTCCGTCCAGGGCCTTTCTGGTTTTTCTTGAATCCCAGAAAGGCCCTAGATCTTTGTTTTGTCGTGCTTCTTCTTAGTTGCGCTTGCGACACCCCTTCGGGGAGTCGGCCGCAAGCGAGTCTTATCGGAAAACCGGTTCCCGCTTTTCCGGAAGCACTCTAGGCACTGGCGGCCTGGATCGCTTCCCAGATGCGGGATGGCGTATAAGGCATCGCGACCTGGCGCACGCCTACCGCCGACAACGCATCGTGCACGGCGTTTGCAAGGCACGGCACGGAACCGGTCGCGCCGGCTTCTCCTGCCCCCTTCGCCCCGAGCGGGTTGGCGGGCGAAGGTATCGGCAGGTCGTACAGCTCCAGATCACGATTGCGGCCGAACAGGTCGGCGCGCGGCATGTAGTAGTCCATGAACGATCCGGACAGAAGCTGGCCGCTGTCCTTCTCGTAGACGATATGCTCCCCCATCACCTGACCGATGCCCTGCACGAGACCGCCGTGCATCTGCCCCTCGACGATCTGATGATTGTAGATGACACCGCAATCGTCCACGGCAATGTAGCGGACGATGTCGACCACGCCGGTGTCGGGATCGATCTCGACTTCGGAGACGTGGGCGCCGCTCGGGAACGCGGCGGAGACCGGGACCTTGGTCATGGTGTCGAGCGGATTGGAGCTGCCGCCCGCATTCTTCTTGGCCAGCTCGGCAATGGTCACCGACAGATCGGTGCCCTTGACCACATATCGCCCGTTGTTGAACTCGATGTCCGCCGGGGCGACCTCGAGGTGCTCCGCCGCAATGGCGACGCCCTTGGCAACGACCTCCAGCGCACCCTGGAACAGCGCCGCGCCGTGACTGATCAATGAGCGCGATCCGAACGAGCCGGTGCCGGCCAGCATCGGTCCGGCCGGATCGCTCGACCGCGTAATGACGTTGTCGGGATTGAGCCCAAGCACGTTGGCGACCACCTCCGGATAGACCGACTCGTAGCCCTGACCCGACGGCCCGGCATTGGAGTAGAGCATGATCCGGCCGTCGTTCTCGAACTTGATGACGATCTCTTCCTGTCCGACCGCGCCGGACGGTTCGATGAATGTGGCGCAGCCGATGCCCCTCAGCCTGCCGCGCGCCCTGGCCTCGGTCTGTCGCTGAGAAAACCCGTTCCAGTCGGCGGCCTCGAGCGCCTTGTTCAACAGCCCGGCGGGATCGGCGCTGTCGTAGCTGGCGCCGGTCGGCGTCGCGTAGGGAAAGGCATTGCGTGCAATCATGTTCCGCCGCCGCAACTCGATGCGGTCGATGCCGGTTGCCCGTGCCGCCTCGTCGACGAGGCGCTCCCAGAGCGCGGCGACGTTGGGCCGGCCGGCACCGCGATAGGGCGCCGTCGGCGTCGTGTTGGTGAGCACCAGCCGATGGTAGCCATAGACGGCAGGCACCGTATAAACGTTCGCCGCCATCGAGCGCGGCGCGGCGACGGTGTTGATGAGCGGTCCTGCGGCCGAGCAGTACGCACCAAGGTTGACGAGCCACTCCACGCGGAGCGCCAGGAACCTGCCGTCCTTGTCGACCGCAAGCTCGCCCATGAGCTCAGCCGCACGGCCGTGATGGTCGCTGAAGAATGTCTCGGATCTCGAGCCGACCCACTTCACCGGGCGCCCCACGGCCTGGGAAGCAAACAGGATGGCGACGTTCTCCGGATATACCTCGGCGCGAATGCCGAATGCGCCGCCGACGTCGTGCGCATGAATGCGGAACCGGTCCGGCACCAGCCCTGTCACATGTGCGAACGCCTTCTGGATATCGGCAGCGCCCTGGGTCTGCATGTATACGTCGTAACTGTCGGTCGCGGCATCGTAGGCGGCCATGCAGGCCTTGGGCTCCATCGGGTTGCCGGCAATCCGCTGCGCCTCGAAGTGGACCTTAACAATGTGGGCGGCACCTTTGAACCCTTGCTCGACCGCTCCGCTGTTGCCGTATTCGAACTCAAAGGCAAGGTTGCCCGGGACCGAGTCATGAAGCTGCGGCGCACCAGCGGCAAGCGCCTCTTCGGCGGTGGTGGCGACGGGCAGGTCGTCGTAATCCACGACGATGAGATCAGCCCCCTCGCGCGCGATTTCCTCGGTCTGGGCAATGACAACCGCAACCGGCTCGCCGACGAACCGCACGCGTCCGTATGCGAGGGCCGGTCTGTGCGGCACCTTGAGTTCCGAGGCGTCCTTGCCGGGGCCGGGATTCGTCGGCAACGGACTTTTGTAGCCGGCCGCTTCAAGATCCTTGCCGGTCAGGATCTTCAACACCCCCGTCAGGGCCGCGGCTGCCGCGATGTCGATCGAACGGATCTCGGCATGGGCGCGATCCGATCGCAAGAATGCTGCATGGACCTGATCGGGAAGCGACCAATCGGCGGCGTAGCGTCCGCGACCGGTCAGCAGGCGAAGGTCTTCGCGTCGGCCTTTGGTGCGCTCGCTCATGCTTATCGCCTCTTGTCCGCTAAAAACGACGATCGTGTCCGACAGGTGAACGCGTCAGGCGCCGACGCCTTCAAGCTCATGCGGTCTCCGGCGTGGCGTTGTCAACCTTTCGCGGGAGCATCCAAGGCCGGGCAAACAAAGGACCACCGCTCGCGCGGCGGTCCCGTTCGACTTTGCCGTGCGATCAGCCGCGCTTGGGGATGCCGGCCGCGGCGATGTTCTTGCCCCACCGGTCGACGTCCTCGATCAGCCGCTTCTGACCGGCTTCCGGTGTGGAGCTGATCGCATCGGCGCCGAACTTGGCGAAGAAGTCGACCGTCTCCTTGCTCTCGGCCACCTGCACGAAGATCTTGTTCAGCTTGGCCACGATCGGCTTGGGCGTGGCAGCCGGGACCATGGCGGCCCACCAGCCGGGGACATCGAAGCCTTTGATGCCGAGCTCATCCATTGTCGGCATATCCGGCAGCGCCTTGACGCGCTCGATCGTGGTGACGCCGAACAGGCGGAGCTTGCCGGCATTCCTTTGCGCGATCGCCGAAACCGGGTCGTGGAACGCAAAGTCGATGCGGCCCGACATCATGTCGTTCACGGTCTCCATGGCGGTGCGGTACGGCACTTCGACCGGCTTGATGCCAAGGGCCTGCTTGAAAAGGAAGCTCGATATCTGATTGGTCGGGTTCGAGGTCGCGTAGCTCGCCTTGTCGCCCTTCTTCTTCAGGATCGCCACCAGCTCCTTGTAGGTCTTCGCGGGAGAATTGCTCGCCACAGCCAGCATGAACGGCTGCTGGTTGAGAGCCGATACGATCTGGATCTCCTTGCGGATATCGACCGGCGGCTTCTTGAACAGATGCATGTTGGCCGCCAGCGAACTGGGCGCATGGATGTAGATGGTATAGCCGTCGGGCTTGGCGCGCGCGGTGTAGGTGGTGGCGATATTGCCGGCTGCGCCGACCCGGTTTTCCACGATCACGGTCTGCTTCATGATCGGTTTCAGCTTCTCGGCGAAATAACGCACATAAACGTCGGCGCCGCTTCCCGCCGGGAATGCGCACACGAGCTTCACGTCCTTGGACGGATAGGATTCCGCGCTCTCCTGTGCGCTTGCCCCCACGGGCAGCAGGACACCGCCGCTGAGAGCGGCAACAACGGCGGCTCTTATCGCAATTGATGATCTAGACATGGACACTACCTCCTTGGATGTTCTCCGTGGTCCCGTCCAGCAACGGACGGTCATTCCGCGAACGCTTCTTCCCGCTTCCTGCGCAGGAACGGCAGCACTATCAATACAACGACGACCGCCGTAAGACCCAGCAAAGTGGCTGAAATCGGCTGTTGCAGGAAGATCATCAGATCGCCGCGCGAAAGAACCAGCGAGCGACGCAGGTTCTCCTCCATCAGCGGACCCAGAATAAACCCCAGGATCATGGGCGCCGGCTCACATCCGAACCTGACCAGGACATAGCCGAAGAGTGCAAACGACGCCATGATGATGATCTGCGAGAACTCGGCATTGGATGCAAAGACGCCGATCACGCAGAACGAAAGGATGGCCGGATAGAGCACACGGTAGGGCACCGTCAGCAGCCGGACCCAAAGACCGATCATCGGCAGATTGATGATGAGAAGCATCAGGTTGCCGATCCACATGCTCGCGATCAGGCCCCAGAACAGATCCGGGTTCGAGGTCATGACCACGGCGCCGGGAGCGATCCCCTGGATCATCATCGCGCCGACCATCAACGCCATCACCGCGTTGGAGGGCAGTCCCAGCGTCAGCAGAGGGATGAACGAGGTCTGGGCAGCGGCGTTGTTTGCCGCCTCGGGGCCCGCCACACCTTCGATTGCCCCTTTTCCGAATCGGGATGGATCGCGAGCGATCTGCTTCTCGACCGAGTAGGCGGCAAACGATGCGAGAACGGCGCCGCCGCCGGGAAGTATCCCCAGCAGCGAACCAAGTCCGGTACCGCGCACGATCGCCGGTGCCGCCTGTCTCAGCTCGGCTGCCGTCGGCCACAGCTCCCGCAGGTTCGCCGAGACCGCCGATCGTTCGAATGTCGGCCGCTCGAGATTGCGGATGATCTCGACGACCCCGAACATGCCGATCACCATCGGCAGAAAACTGAGGCCGTCCCAAAGATCCGGAATGCCCAGCGTATAACGCGTAACGCCGGCGTTCACATCGGTGCCGACCAGGCCGAACATCAGTCCGATGATAATGACGGCGATCGACTTCAAAACCGAGCCCTGGGCCAGGACAACCGCGGTAACAAGACCGAGCACCATCAATGAGAAGTAGTCGGGGGAGCTGAACTGCTGTGCGAATGCACCGAGTGGCGGAGCGAATGCCGAAATGAAGACGGTACCGACGCAGCCAGCGAAGAATGACCCGAGCGCGGCCACGCAAAGCGCTGCTCCGGCCCGTCCGCGGCGGGCCATCTGGTAGCCGTCGATGCAGGTGACGACGGATGAGGCCTCGCCCGGCATGTTGACGAGAATCGATGTGGTCGAGCCGCCATACTGCGCGCCGTAGTAGATGCCGGCGAGCATGATCAGGGACGACAACTGCTCGAGATGGAACGTGATCGGCAGCAGCATCGCCAGCGTCGCGATCGGCCCGATGCCTGGCAGTACGCCGATCAGCGTACCGAGCAGGCATCCCATCATCGCAAAGCCGAGGTTCTGGAACGAAACTGCCGCAGAAAAGCCAGTCGCCAGGTTTGAGAAAACGTCGAGCTCCATTTCAGCGACCCCACCACCCGGGCAGCGACTGGCCGAGCAGGTGAACGAAAACGACGACGCAGCCGATCGCGAGGAACACTGCGATGACCGCTACCTCGGCATACCGCGTGTCCGAACGCGACATGGACGCGATGAATACGAGTATGATGAGTGAAAGCGCCAGTCCGATCCGGTCGATCAGATAGCCGCCGGCGAGCACGGCCAACAGCACGAAGAAGAGCGGCCGGAGTTTGGTCTCTCCGATGCCGAAACCCTGAAGCACGAAGGAACGAGCGGTGACGATCACTCCCAAGCCAAGCAGGGTGGCACTGAGCCAGGTCGGGAAAAAGCCCGGCCCCATGTTGCTGGCCGAGCCATAGGTGAGATCCCTGGCGAGATACAATCCCAGCGCGCCAATGCCGATGAACAACAAGCCGGCCGCAAAGTCTTGCGGGTTCCTGATCCGGATCACGCACGCCCCCCCAAAATGTTTCCTTCCTTATCAAGCTTATTCACGATGATTGGCAAGTACTTAGTAGATACGTCGGACTCAGGACATGGGCGGTTGCCGCCAGTGTGCAACACTGGGAAATCACAAGCTGCAGGCTCTTGCAAGGCTTTGATCCGACGCAGGCGGCGATACGCTGAGCGCAGCTTGACAGAGAGTTCGATGGGGCGTCTTGTCCCGCTAACAGCCCAAGCCACCAGTCACCCTGCGTGAACGGATGCCTGATATGACAGCCGAACCCGGCACAAATGGTGCGTTGGCCGAGCTGGTCGGCCTGCTCGATCTTGAGCAACTCGAGGTCAATCTGTTCCGGGGATTGACGCCGCCCGGCGAACGCCGCCGCGTGTTCGGCGGCCAGGTGCTCGGCCAGTCGCTCGTTGCGGCGCTGCGGACGATCGAAGAGCCACGGCCGGTGCACTCCATGCACGGTTATTTCCTGCTCGCCGGCGATCCGAAGATACCCATCATCTACGATGTCGAACGGGTGCGGGACGGCGGCAGCTTCACCACGAGGCGCGTCAAGGCCGTCCAGCATGGCCGGGCGATTTTCGTCATGAGCGCCTCATTCCAGCGCCTCGAAATCGGACTAGACCACCAGCTCCCCATGCCGGACGTGCCTGATCCGGAGAGCCTGCCGGCGGCCCGGGACCTTCTGCAGCGTCTCGGACCGATGATACCTGAAGAGTTGCGTTCCTATCTGGAGCGGGAACGTCCGGTCGAAATGCGTCTGGTGGAATCGCAGCGGTATCTGACACGCGCCAAGGCAGCCCCTGTCCAGCACGTCTGGCTGCGCGCCAATGGACGACTGCCGGACGATCCGACATTGCACCAGTGCGTGCTGGCCTATGCGTCCGACTATACCCTGCTGGACACCGCGCTGATTGCGCATGGCCGGCTGCTGTTCGACAGCGACCTGCAGATGGCGAGTCTGGATCACGCGCTGTGGTTTCATCGCCCCTTCCGCGCCGATGACTGGCTGCTTTATGCGCAAGACAGCCCGTCGGCATCCGGTTCGCGAGGCTTCTGCCGCGGAAGCATATTCAAGCGTGACGGAACATTGATCGCCTCGGTTGCGCAAGAGGGACTGATGCGGCTGCGCAGCTCGGATCGGGCGCCGAAGAAATAGGCAATTTTTTTGTTTTGCACAAAGCGTGAGCAGAGATTTTTGGGCTGCGAACTGAGTCTCACGCTCATTTAGATAGTTTCTTCAGCCAGTTAAGCTAGCGCAGCCGACTTGGCACGCGTTTTGACTATGTCCTCGCCGACAGAGGCAACCCGGCGGTTGAGCCTCTGGAACTGGCGGTGTTCCGCCCAGGCATCGCATCGCGAACCTGCAAACGAGCAAGGGGGTTGAAGCCATGAAACTCGTGACCGCCATTATCAAGCCGTTCAAGCTGGAAGAGGTCCGCTCTGCTCTGACCGACCTCGGTCTGCAAGGCATGACCGTCACCGAAGTCAAAGGCTACGGGCGTCAGAAAGGCCATACCGAAATCTATCGTGGGGCGGAGTACGCGGTGAGCTTCCTGCCCAAGATCAAGATCGAGGTGGTCGTGCCGTCAGCTGAAGCCGACAAGGCGATCGAGGCCATCTCCAAAGCGGCGAAAACCGGACAGATCGGCGACGGCAAGATCTTCCTCTCCGCCATCGAACACACCGTGCGTATTCGGACCGGCGAGACCGACGACAACGCTCTGTAAGCCCGATCAACCGGCTTCCTGCCGGCTGCCGAGCCGGTGATTGACCAAGCTTGCAACAACCAACCTTCGCAAAGAACGACTGGGGAGCTCCTGCAAAATGAAGGCAAACTTTCTGACACGCCTGCTTGTCACGGGAGCTGCGCTTGCCGCGGTGACCGGGTCGGCATTCGCCCAGGCAACGGCACCGAAACTCGACTCCGGAGATACGGCGTGGATGCTGACCAGCACAGCGCTTGTGCTGCTCATGACGATACCAGGGCTTGCGCTGTTCTATGGCGGCATGGTGCGTAAGAAAAACGTCCTCGCCACGGTCATGCAGAGCTTCGCGGTCTGCTGTCTGATGACGCTGGTGTGGATGATCGCCGGCTATTCGATGGCGTTCACCGATGGCGGCCCATTCAACGCCTATGTGGGAGGCCTGAGCAAGGCCTTCTTCAGCGGCATCGGCAAGGACTCGCTTCAGGGCACCATTCCTGAATCGCTTTTCGCGACGTTCCAGATGACGTTCGCGATCATCACGCCGGCACTGATCTGCGGCGCCGTCGCGGATCGCATGAAGTTTTCGAGCCTGCTCGTGTTCATGACGCTATGGCTGCTCATCGTCTACGCGCCGATCTGCCACTGGGTATGGGGCGGCGGCTTCCTCGGCAAGGACGGCGTTCTCGACTTCGCCGGCGGCACCGTCGTGCACATCAACTCCGGTATCGCAGGCCTCGTCGCCGCCCTCGTCCTCGGACGCCGTGAAGGCTACGGGACCGAGAACATGGCACCGCATAATCTTGTGCTGTCCGTCATCGGCGCTTCTCTCCTGTGGGTCGGCTGGTTCGGCTTCAACGCAGGCTCTGCGGCTGCCGCCAACGGATCTGCCGGCATGGCCATGGCCGTCACGCAGATCGCGACCGCAGCAGCCGCAATCGCATGGATGATCGTCGAGTGGATGATTCATCGCAAGCCAAGCGTGCTCGGCATCATCTCCGGTGCGGTCGCCGGCCTCGTCGCCATCACGCCGGCGGCCGGCTTCGTCGATCCGAAAGGCGCACTGATCATAGGTCTGGCTGCCGGCGTCGTCTGCTTCATCTTCTCGACCGGCGTGAAGCGGGCGGTCGGCTATGACGACAGCCTCGATGTGTTCGGCATCCACGGCATCGGCGGCATCGTCGGCGCGATCCTCACCGGCGTCTTCGCAGTGAAGGCGATCGGCGGCACGTCAGGCTTGCTGGAAGGCAATGTCGGTCAGGTCGCGGTGCAGGCCTACGGCATCCTCGCCACCGTCATCTGGAGCGCCCTGGCGACATTCGTGATCCTCATGGTGATCAAGGTCGTGATGGGCTTGCGTGTCGACAAGAACACGGAAGTCGAAGGCCTCGATATCAACCTGCACGGTGAGGTCGTCCACTAGACACGGAGAGCGTGCTAGCGAGCAGAAAGTCGCTTCTCCTTCGGGTGGGGCGACACGCTCTCCCAGGGTGCGCGATACTCCTCCAGCGCGCGCCACCGCGAGCCCGGCTCTCCTCCGCCGGGCTCGCTTTTTTTATGGGTTTTTTTGCGCCTCACCCGTCGGCGGCGGCGCATGGATGCACTTTTCCTGGCAGCTCATGCAGCATGGCAATATGCTTCCGCCACCGCTCAGACCAAGGGAGCAGCAGCATGCAGTCTCGCCCGCGCCGAAGCGCCCTCTACATGCCCGCCACCAATGCACGGGCGCTGGAGAAGGCGAAAACGCTCGCGGCGGACGCAATCATCATCGATCTCGAAGATTCGATCGCGCCGGAAAGGAAGGCCGAGGCGCGGACCCAGGCCATCGCCGCCGTCAAGGGTGGCGGGTACGGCCGGCGCGAACTGGTGATCCGCCTCAACGGACCGTCGACCTCGTGGTTCGATGCCGATGTCGCAGCGGCGGTCGCCGCGGCACCGGATGCGATCCTCATTCCCAAGATCGAAAGCGCCGCTGAGATGCAGGCGATCGGGGAGCGGCTGAAGAGACACGGCGCTCGCCCGGAACTATCCGTATGGATCATGATGGAGACGCCGCTGGCTGTGCTCAACGCACGCGAGATTGCGGCCGCGCGCCGACAGTGTCCTGAATGCCGGTTGTCGTGCCTGGTGCTGGGCACCAATGACATCCAGAAGGAAACGCGGGCGTTGGATCATCCAGAGCGGCTGCCGCTGATGTTTGCGCTGCAAACCTGCGTAACCGCCGCGCGCGCTTATGGTCTCGATATCCTCGACGGGGTGTTCAACGACTTCCGCGATGAGAGCGGCTTCCGGCGCGAGTGCAGCCAGGGCCGGCTTCTAGGAATGGATGGGAAAACGCTGATTCATCCCAGCCAGGTCCCCGTAGCCAATGAAATCTTCGCTCCGCCTGCGGACGAGGTGGCCTGGGCACGCCGTGTCATCGCCGCATTCGAGGAACCGGAAAGCAAGGGCAAGGGCGCCGTGTCCATCGACGGCAGGATGATTGAACTGCTCCATGCCGAGATTGCCAGACGCACCGTGGCGCTGGCGGACGCCATCGCCGACCTCGAGAACCGGCGATGACCGCGCATGATCCGCACTGCGCCGGTGCTGGAAGTCTCCGGGATCACTGCCAGACCATCATGACTGCAGCTCGACCTGGACCTCTGGATCGTGGTGCCGCTGTAGGCTCAGGTCGCCCCTGCGGAGGCGACAGCAGTGCTGCCTGTGCATCGCTTTGGCGCCTGCAATTTGCAACTCGTTTGCATGAAAATGTGCAATGTATCGACAAACCTACAAACACGCCGGCCCGGGGTGGTATGAATCCGTATTGATTCGGCAAGCACGACGGCTCGCCTGAGTATCGGTGCTGCCTCAACCGAGAGGCTCACGTGACGCAGAGGGCTGCAATCATCGGCGCCGGATTGACGGGCCTTGCCTGCGCCCGGGTGTTGAGGCGGGCCGGCTTCTACGTCGAGGTCTTCGAACAGGATCGGGTTGTCGGCGGGCGCATGGGCACGGCCAGGCTCGGCACGGTTCCGTTCGATCATGGCGCCCAGTACGTCACCGCACGTGATGACAGGTTCAAAGCCTACCTGGATGAGATCGTCGCCAGCGGCTATGCTGTCCGCTGGACGCCGCGCGGCGCATCCGGGCAGGAGGGCAGCGGCCAGTTGCTGCCCTGGCATGTCGGCACCCCCGGGATGTCGTCGGTCGTGCGGCCGCTTGCCGAAGGCGTCCGCATGACGTTCGGCAGACGCGCGCATACGCTCCAGCGCAGCGGCAAGGCCTGGCACATCTGGTTCGAGGACGAGACTTCGGCGGGGCCGTTCGCGACCGTGGCCGTCTGCGTCCCTGCTCCCGAAGCCCAGCTTCTGCTCGGCCGGCTGCCGGAGCTCTGCGATCCGCTGGCACACGTCCGCATGATGCCCTGTTGGGCGCTCATGGTGCGCGTCGATCAATCGATACTGCCGGATCAGGACGTCTTCTCCGATATGTCGCAGACCGTCAGGTGGGTGTCGCGCAACAACTCGAAGCCCGGTCGTCCCAAAGAGGGCGACAATATCGTCGTACATGCCGGCCAGGAATGGACACGCCAGACCGAAGACGCCGGTGCCGACGTCGTGGCCGATGAGCTGTGGGCAGAGGTGAGCCATGCCCTGAGCCTGCCGCCGCTGCGGCCGGCGCAGATGGTCGCACACCTGTGGCGCCACGCATTGGTCGATTCAGCGCTGGGCGAGACCTACCTGTTCTCTCGCGAGCACATGGTCGGGGTCGCGGGCGATTGGTGCCGCGGCCGGCTGGCCGAGCACGCCTTCGAGAGCGGAACCCTGCTGGGGAAGACGATCGCCGACGCACTGGCGGGTTGAGATCACCGGCGATCCATCCCTCGCCTCGTCCGCGGCCCGCTGCAGCCGTCTTCCAGGTCAGGCTCCAGGCTCGCGAACCGCCAGGAGACGCGGAGCGAGGCTCATGCCGGCGGCACAGGGGTGCTCTGCGCACAGTGCAAAAGTGCCGAAGAGCCTCCGTTGCCCTTGATGCTGACCCAAGTTATACCGCCTTTGCATCTTGCCGGACGAGGAGAGGAAGAAATGGCGCACGTGGGCACTGAGCGATCCATGCCGAGGGGTCGGCCGTTGTCGCCGCATCTTCAGGTCTACACGCCGCTGATCAACATGACGATGTCGATCGTGCACCGGATAACCGGCGGCGCTCTCTACTTCGGCACTGTCATTCTCGCGGTCTGGCTGTTCGCGGCCAGCACCGGCCGCGGCTCCTTCGACATCATCAACAGCCTGATCGGCTCGCCGGTCGGAATCGTCGTGATGGCGCTTTATACCTGGGCGCTGGTTCATCACGCGCTGGGCGGGATCCGCCATTTGATCTGGGATACCGGCCGCGCGTTCGAACTCGGGTCGGTCAACGCCCTGTCGTGGGGCACGATCATTCTCTCGCCCATCGTCACTGCCGCAATCTGGGCTCTCGTGATCACACTGAAGGGCGGGTTGTAAATCATGGCAACGACCTTCAGCAAAATGCGGACGCCCTTGAAGAACGTACGCCGGCTCGGCAGCGCCAAGGAGGGTACGGATCATTTCTGGCGCCAGCGCGTGACCGCCGTCTCCAACCTGATCCTCACGCCGTTGTTCGTCGTGCTGATCGCCTTCCTCGCCGGCGCCGACTACAGCGCCGTGCGGCCCGTGCTGGCCCATCCGGTGGTGACGCTCGTCTTTATTCTGTTCATTGCCTCGGCCTTGATCCACATGCGGCTCGGCATGCAGACAATCATCGAGGACTACGTACACGGCGAGAGTGCGAAGATCGTGCTGCTGATGCTGAACACGTTCTTCGTTATCGTGATCGGCGCGATTAGCGTCTTCTCACTGCTCAAGCTGAGCTTCGGGGCCTGATACTCATGGCAGACAACGCAAAGTCCAATGGCGTCGCAAACCCTGCCGTCAACGGCAAGGCTTACCCGTTCATCGATCACACCTACGACGTCATTGTCGTCGGCGCCGGCGGCTCCGGATTGAGGGCTACTCTGGGCGCGGCCGAAGGCGGCCTCAAGACGGCCTGCATCACCAAGGTGTTCCCGACCAGGTCGCATACGGTGGCTGCACAGGGCGGCGTTGCCGCCGCGCTCGGCAACATGGGCGCCGACGACTGGCGCTGGCACATGTTCGACACCGTCAAGGGCGCCGACTGGCTCGGGGATCAGGACGCCATCGAGTATCTGTGCCGCAACGCGGTCGAGGCGGTCTACGAGCTCGAGCACTACGGCGTGCCGTTCTCCCGCACGGAGGATGGACGCATCTACCAGCGTCCGTTCGGCGGCATGACCACCCTGTTCGGCGAGGGCCCTCCGGCGCAGCGTACCTGCGCGGCCGCCGACCGGACCGGCCACGCCATGCTGCACACGCTTTACGGCCAGTCGCTCCGGCACGCGGCGGAGTTCTTCATCGAGTACTTCGCGATCGACCTGATGATGGACGCGGAAGGCGTTTGCCGCGGCGTCGTCGCCATGTGCATGGAGGACGGCTCACTGCACCGGTTCCGGGCCAGGAAAACGATCCTGGCGACCGGAGGATATGGCCGCACCTACTTTTCCTGTACGTCGGCGCATACCTGTACCGGCGACGGCAACGCGATGGTGCTCCGCGCCGGACTGCCGCTGCAGGACATGGAGTTCGTGCAATTCCACCCGACCGGGATCTATGGCGCAGGCGTGCTCATTACCGAGGGCGCGCGCGGCGAGGGCGGTTATCTCACCAATTCCGAAGGCGAGAGGTTCATGGAGCGCTATGCGCCGAACTTCAAGGACCTGGCCTCGCGCGATGTCGTCTCACGATGTATGACCATCGAGATTCGGGAAGGACGCGGCGTCGGTCCGCACAAGGACCATATCTACCTGCACCTCGACCATCTCGATCCGGCAATTCTGGCCGAACGGCTTCCCGGCATCACCGAGAGCGCCAAGGTGTTTGCCGGCGTCGACCTGAGGCGGCAGCCGATCCCGGTGTTGCCGACGGTTCATTACAACATGGGCGGCATTCCGACCAACTATCACGGCGAAGTCCTGACGCTGAAGGACGGCAACCCGGACTGCGTCGTGCCCGGCCTGATGGCTCTCGGCGAGGCGGCATGTGTCTCCGTGCACGGCGCAAACCGGCTCGGCTCGAACTCGCTGATCGACCTCGTCGTGTTCGGGCGTGCGGCAGGCTTGCGGTGTGCGGATACGATCGAAGCCGGCGCGGCACAGCCGGAGCTGCCGAAGGATGCCGCCGATCTGGCGGTGTCGCGCCTTGACCACTTCCGCTATGCAAGCGGCGGTACGCCCACGGCGGCACTCCGGCTCCGGATGCAGCGGGTGATGCAGAACAACTGCGCGGTGTTCCGCGACGGCCCGGTGCTGGACGATGGCGTCAAGCTGATCGACGAAGTCTGGCGCGGGAGCGAGGACATCAGCGTGACCGATCGCTCGCTGATCTGGAACTCGGACCTGATCGAAACCCTGGAGTACGACAATCTGATCTCCCAGGCTGCCGTGACCATGGTTGGAGCAGCGAACAGGCAGGAGAGCCGTGGCAGCCACGCGCGGGAGGACTTCCCCGACCGGGATGACGTCAATTGGATGAAGCATACGCTGGCTTGGGCGGATGCCGGCACGCAGCGGGTACGTTTGGACTATCGCCCGGTGCACACGTACACGCTGACCAACGACATGAAATACATCCCGCCGAAGAAGCGCACGTACTGAGCATCCCGCAACGACCCAGGGCTGCAGCATAGAGTTGCCGCTGCAGCACCATAGCTCTCACGTCCCGGATCTCATCGGCGACGATCGGGCTCTTGCGGCCTGGTCGCGCCGTCGCTGCCGGTGAAGAATTGATTAAAAGGCAAATCGGCCCAGAGGCCGGCTGGCATGATAGGAGACCGGTGAAGCCGGCCGTTTAGGGAGTTTCCGGCGCGTAGATTCGGACCGTTTCCGCCCGGATACATTCAATTGAATGCGTTTTCCGAACCCGGCGCTTACCATGAAAAACATCGAATTTTAAGTTTAGCCACCTGACAACGTCTCGGGGCGATGCTGAGGCCAACACGGAAACGGCATAAGTTGGTTCACGGCAATGATCAGGAACGAAACCCTCGAGCTCGTCTGCGAGCGTATCCGGCACATCGGTACATGGCTGGAAGACGAGGCTCCGTATGCGCAGTTCGATCAGCGCCATCTGGACGCCGCCACTCCCGAGCGCGCCTATTGGCACCTCGGCTATCGGGCCGCCTTGTGCGATCTGCTCGATCTCATGAGGAATGAAACTGAAAGCATACAGGGCACCGCCAGTTACTCCCCGCCGGCCGCTCCGGATGCATGAAGTTGCCTGGCGGGCGAAAGCGATGGAATAGCTCGCACTCTCGCTCGAATGCCATCTGCGGGTTGCCGGCTGTAAGGAATTTGAAACGGCTGCTGACCCCGATCAGCCCCTGCAGGCAGCGGCGCAGATCCTGATCATCGCGACCGACGCGCTGCACACGGAAGGTGCCGTTGGCATCGACGTGCCCGAGTGCATAGACACCGCAAATCGAGCCGGGTAGCGCTTCCGCCACCTTATCGAATGCGAGTTCATACGGTCCAATCAGCGCTATGCTCATCTCTCCGGCCTCCGCAGCCGTCATTACCGGTTCCTGAAACATGCGCCACCCGGGCGTATTCGCACAGCCCGTCGCGCCACATCATAGTTCCTCCGCTTCATCGTCGGCGCCCTTAGCGTGACCTCAATTCGGCGCTGCTGACAAAATTCAGGTTCTCGATCACGGAGTGCCTGATCGTGGCGCGTCCAATTCTTTCGTTGGCAAGTTTGACGATTCTGTCCGAGAGGGCGACGACCTCCATCGGCTTCAACACTGCGAAATTGAACTCCTCCTCCTCGTAGATCGCACGGAATACCGCCTCGCTTGCGTAGGTGGTCAAGGCCGCGCGGTTGGCTTCCGCGTCCTTATCCTTGGCGGAGACGGTGACGTGCGCAATGACGTACCCCTCGACCTTGCCGCTGCGGATGATCGGCACCGACACCGGCTCGATCTTGACGAATTCCAGATGCTCATCATTCGCACTCTTGGCAGCCGTCATCCGATCGCCACCCAGCATGATGGCTGCATAGCCGCCGCCGAGCGTCGCCACGATTGCGATCAAGCCGAGCGCGATCAGTCGAATCACGAGTGTCGCCCCTGCCGCGCCACATCGATCGAATAGGTGCCGTCGCTCGCCTCGCTGTTCAGCACGTCGGCAATGAGCATCGAGATGGCGCTGACCGCATCGATATGGCGACGAAGAATCCTGGCGTTCTCGGACAGTTTGTCGACCGTCTGAGAAAGCCGCGCCCGCAACGCGTCGTCGGCCGGAACCTTGCCGGCACCCTGAAGCAGACGCATCAGCTCAAGCGCGAGATAGTCCTTTCGCGCGACTACCCGGTCGAACTCCTCCCTGCTGCATCCGGCCAACAGGTTTCTTTCCTCATCCAGCACGCCCTCGATGCGCGTAATGAGCTGAAGCAGCGTCTCATGCGTTGCCTGGCCGACACGCAGGACCAACGCCGTATCGCCTTGCTGCGCCGGGCGCGACTGGCTCGACAGTGACATCTTGCTCCTCGCTCAAAAGGTCAGGCGCCCTCAACTGACCCGGTGCTATGGCGCCTCTTGAGAAACGCGCTGTACTCTCGTCGTCCATCCCCCTTTTTCGGGGCAGCCCTGCCCCTTGCATGCCGGCACGGCCATCGCCCCGATCGGATTGCGCCTCGTCTGCGGAAGCCGCCTGCCACCGGCGACGGGCATCAGATGAAGGCGTCCGCTCGTCGCAATCTGCCTGGCTATCTGCTCACTGAGCATCGACTGCCAGTATTTGCCGGCCACGCCTTCCCCAAAGAGCTTGCTATCCTTGCGGGAAAACATCGGAGCGAGCATGACTTGCAAGGCAGCGGCTTCAAATTCCTGATTGGCCTTGCGCAAACGGGCGTCTTGTGTCGCTTCCGTTGTCGGCAGTCGCGACGGCTGAGGCTGGCGCGCTTCAGGACCTGCCATCGCCGTCCCGGCGGCCGCCAGAAGCAGCACCGGCCAGACACAAAGCCTCTTTGCGAATCCCGTCATTCAGACCCACCGCCAAATCGACCCTGCTGTTGGCGAAACACGGCACCGAAGCAAGGCCAATCTGGACAATGATGGAGCTTCGCGCTTACTCCAGGCTTGTCTGGAGCCGTCTCACCGTATTGTCTATCACTTCGACAAGCTCCGCGTCGGTCGCCTTCCGATCCGTTCGCGCCTGCTCGTAGATCAATATTCCTTCCGCTCCCTTGAACCCGGCCAAAGCAGCGCTCGCAGCGTCGAGCTCCGCCTCCAATCTGGCTTCAGCCTCGGACAACTGCCTGCGCAATTGCGTCACCCTGGCGATGGCGAGCTGGTTCAGAAAGGCGCGGTCGTCAACCGTATTGTCGAGCCACTCCGAAACCTCCTTCTCCGACTCGGCAATCCCGAGACGCTCGTGATTGAGCTGCGCAACCTGTGCCGCCTGAACCCGATAGACGGCTTCCGTAGCCCGCACAAGCCGTCGCAATTTGTCGATGCGCAGTTTCGTCATGTTCAGTCCCAGCCGATTATCCCGCAACCAACATGGTTCTTTTCAGTCTTCTCGATCTATTTCTACGTATGCATGATCACATCAATAAAATAGCGCATGAGTACGTTGAACATTTCCTGCGTGGAGAAATACAACAGCAATAATCCGCCAAGCGCCATGAAGGTAAGAGACACGAAATAGGCGGAGACCTGGGGAACGAGTTTGCCGAGGACCGCAAATATCGCATTCAGCACGATCCCATAAACAAGAAACGGTGCGCTGATCCGCAGACCGATCATGAAGGCGCCCGACAGCGTGTTCGCATAATGACGCAGCATGACGCCCGTCTCCATCGCGGTCGCGATCGGCAAATGCGAATATGAATCAACGAGTGCGACGACGAGATATTGCATGAAATCCATTATGATCAGCAGCAGCGTCGCGACGACGGTAATCAGGCTGGCCAGCGTCGGTAGCGGGTCCCCGTCATCGATGCCGCCCGAAATCCCGCTGAGGCCGATGTAGGACGAAATTGCAGTGGCGGCGAATTCGAGAGCCTCGATGAACAGCCTGGAAATGAAGCCGATCAGCGCACCCGTCACGCATTCGGTAATGATGACGCCGACCAGGTCGGCCGCGGCTTTCGTGCGCGCCGCGCTGGTATCGATCAGAGGCGATATGACGAACGCCAGAACCACGGCCAGGAAAAGCCGGACCCGAACCGGAACCCGCGCCGTCGAAATTCCCGGCACAAGCATCACGCACGACCCGATGCGGCACAATACGAAGAATGTGCCCAACACATACTCATCCAGCGGCATGGCTGCTAACCGATGCTGCCGAGCGGCTTGATCTGTATGCCACGAGCGAGTTCTGCATGAGACAGCACCGGTAGCGTCGGGAACAGACGCTCCACAACCATGCGCACGAATGGCCGGGCCTCGACCGACGTCAGGACAACGAACGATTCACCTTTCTCGTTCAGCTCTCCGATGACGCGCGAGGCGTCCTGGCTGAACTCCTCGATCAGGCGCGGATCGATGTTGAACTCCACGATCTCGCCTCTCTGATCGCGCTGCAGGCTTTCATGGAATGCCAGATCCCAGCGTGCGCCCAGGCGCAGGACGGAGAGCGCGCCGTCCTTGGCGAGATCGCCGCAAATCTGCTGGCTCAGCCGCTGCCGCACGTGCTCGACGATCTGCTCGGCACGCCGGGAATGAGGAGCGATTTCGGCAATAGCCTCGAGAATCAGTTGCAGGTTGCGGATCGATATCCGTTCCGCCAGGAGAAGTTTCAAGACGGCCTGTATGCTCGAATTCGAAATATGCGCGGGACGAATCTCGTCGAGCAGCCGCTTGTATTCGGGCTGCAGGCTCTCGACCATTTGCTGCATGTCGCGATAGGAGAAAAGCTGGGCCAGATTGTTGCGGACAGCCTCGCTCAGATGCGTCAGCAGTATCGTCAGCGTATCGACGGCAGTGAAGCCTTCGCGCTTGATCTCTTTGGAGAACGCTTCGGGGATCCACAGGGCGCGCAATCCGAATGCAGGCTCGCGCGTTTCCACGCCGGGTATCGACGGGCGCGGTCCGTCCCCCACGATGACCAGGACATCGCCGATCGGGAGTTCATGGCTGGCGATCACGGCGCCGTGCATCCTGATCTGATATTGGCGTGGCGGAAGCGAGAAATCATCCGTCAGGTGAATTTCTGGAACGACAAAGCCGTACTCCCGGGCAAACTTGCGCCGAAGCTTGGCCACGCGCTGCGCCAGTTCCTCCTGCTTGCGCAGGAAGACATTCGAAAGCTGCTGGCCGAATACGATCTCGATCTCGCTGACCTTGAGTTCACCCTTGATCGATTTGCGCGCTTCCTCCCTCTCGCGCTGAACTTTCTCCAGTTCTTCTGCATCCGCCGCGGCCCGTGCGCGCGCCCAACGCCTCGGAATGAGATAGCCTGCGAACGCAGTCGTTGCAGCCAGCACGGCGAACGGAAAGAACGGCAGTCCGGGGACGACTGCCAGCACGCCCATCATCATTGCCGTAACGATGAGAGCCTTGGGGTGATTGCTGAGCTGACCGAGAACAGCGCTTTCGACCGGTCCGCGCGTGCCACCCTTGGCGACCACCAGACCTGCCGCAAGCGAAATGATGAGCGCCGGGATCTGGGACACGACGCCGTCCCCGACCGACAGCTTGGTGTAGACGTCCACCGCATCGGCCACCGGCATGCCGTGCCGGAACGTTGCGATCAGGATTCCGCCGAAAATATTGATCCCCGTGATGATCAATCCGGCAATGGCGTCGCCGCGAACGAATTTGGATGCACCGTCCATCGAGCCGAAGAAGGAGCTTTCCTCCTCCAGCTCGCGCCGGCGCCGTTGAGCTTCCCTTTCATCGATCAGGCCGGAGGACAGATCGGCATCGATCGCCATCTGCTTGCCGGGAATTCCGTCGAGCGCGAATCTCGCACCGACCTCCGCAATGCGGGATGCACCTTTCGTGATGACGATGAAATTGACCGTCAGCAGGATCAGGAACACGACGACGCCGATCACGAAATCCCCGCCCATCACGAAATTTGCAAAGCCTGATATCACATGGCCGGCAGCATCCTGTCCCGACGCGCCGTCGGTGAGGATCAATCGGGTCGTGGCGACGTTCAGCGCCAGCCGCAGCATCGTCGCAATCAGAAGTACGGTGGGAAATGCGGAAAAATCCAGCGGTCTCTGGATCCACAACGCCACCATCAGAATCAGCACAGAGATCGCGATTGAAAGGGCGAGCCCGATGTCGATCAGCGCGGCTGGAACGGGAAGGAATAGAACAGACAGGATGAAGACGATACCGAATGCAAATCCGATATCCCGCGTCATCGGCCATCGTGTGTCGATGGCTTGGGCGTTCTGCGCCAGCAAGTTGCGTCTCTCCTGATCCAAGAAATGCCTGGGGCGGACTCGGCGACGCTAGCCAATCAAGCTGTCGTGGGGATTGCCAGCGGGACGCACGTTTCGCGCCGTCTCGCTTCTCATAAAAAAGGCACGCTACGATAAGAGCGATACCGAATCGCAGCGCGATGCAGAATGAGCAAGTGCAAGGATTTGTTGGCTAGAAACCGGATTCTATGCGCGAAAACGTAAAGGACGCCAGTCCGTATATGCTCGCGCCCATATATGTTGCCGAGAGCAGGGACACCAGAAAAATCGCCATGATCTTGGGCACGAACGTGAGCGTGACCTCCTGAATCTGCGTCAGCGCCTGGAGCACCGAGATCCCGATGCCGACCAGCATGGCCGCCAGCACGCATGGAGCGGAGACGATGATCACCGTCCAGATGGCAAACCGCATAAGATCCAGCGCGTCTGCTTCGTTCACATCAGCCTCCGCTCAGCACGACGCCCGGTGCAAGCTTGACTTCCTGACCGTCGGCCAGGACCGCGACCACGTTGTTGTCCACCACCTTCGATGATGTGACCACGCCGCTGATCGATCCGTCTGCCGACGTTATGTTGCGGCCGATCACGCCTTCGGCCTGCTGGAGTTGAACGGCGGAGAGCAATGAGGCGATTCGCTCGTTGGTCTGCACCGTTTTCTCGACCTGGGAGAACGTCGCCAATTGGGCGACGTAGTCGGTGGATTTCATCGGTTCCATCGGATCCTGATTCTGCAACTGCGCGATCAAAAGTTGCAGGAAGGCATTGTAATCGAGCGTCGATTTCGTCGAATTGGCGCTGCTCGCCGACGCAGCGGTCGTCTGCTGGGTGGCCGTGGTGCCCGTGACTTCCATGTTGTTTTTCCGATCGCTTTCGTTGCCCACGCGGCGTTTCGAGTTGGTCAGGCCACGGCCTTGCCTGGATGTATCGCCGGGCTCGCCGACGCTGCGTCCTTCCCGAGAATCTCGTCCTCGACAGCAAACAACGTCCGGATCCGCTTCAGGGCGTCGAACGGCTTTCCGCGATCGATCATGCCGCGGACCTCAACAAGCCCTTCCAGGACGTCCTGGCTCTTGAAGGTCAGGATCAGCATATTGTGCTGCTGTTCATAGAGCTGGCGCGCAAGCGTCTGTGTCCGCGGCTCGATGAGCATCGACTGGACCACGAAATAGAGCTGGCGTAGCGGCGTCGTCGCCTGCTCTTCCTGCATGACGTGGCTCTCGAGCAGAAAAACCACGTCGTTGAGCAGTTCTACCGCCACCTTGCGATCGACCTTGATCACTGCGCCGTTGATGAACAGCCGCTCGTTGGCCTTGAGATGCAGCTTGAGCCGGCCGTTCATAGCAATCCGTCCCGAATGGCCCGCGACACCTGGATCACATCCGCGAAATCTTTCTGTTCGCTATTGCGGATGTTTTCCATTTCCCGCATTACCCATATCCCGATCGATACGAGCTGGGCCCTGAGCTCTGCCGGGAGCCCATTTTCGGGTGCGGCAAGATCCTCGATCAGCACAGCCCACAGCTTGTTCGTGAACACAATCGCCGAAGCGACATCGGCTGGACTCGCGCTGTCCTGCGAGGCCAGATCCATGAGCTCGATCGACCGATCCAGGGCAATCCGCTCGCGTTCGCGCGCTTGCTTCTGATCGTCCTCGAGCATTTCGGAGTAACGGAGCGTCTGCATTCCGGCCATCTTCCCGATCACGATAAGAGTTCTGGGGCTTCCTTACAGGTAATTCATTATGCTGAGCTGTTGCAGGCGGGCAGTGACGGCATATGAGATCTGGAGCTGTGTCGACAAAGAGTTCAGACGCGTACTGGCCTCCATCGAGTCGACGCTTTCCAGATTGCCGATGCTGATTTCGAGAACAGTCAACTGGGCCGACAACCTGTCATCGGAGTTCTTGATCTGCTCCTGGACAAGCCCCACCGCGCCTTGCGTGTTTGCCAAATCAGCCGCAGCCTGAGTTGCTTTCTCGGCCAATCCGGCGGCAAACGTGTCGAACGCCTGCGCATTAAGGCGTTCGGCGCCGCTATCGACGAGCGCGGTCAGCACCGAAACCAGTTGGCGAATGCCTGTATTATTCGCCGTTACGGGTGTCTCTACGACGACCCCCGGAGAAATGCGGCTTCGCAAATAGGAATCGCTGGCTGAAGAGAACGTCGCGTTCCAATCCGGATCGTCGAACAGCGCTGCGAAGGAGCCGCTCATGTAGCTGTCCATTTGCGCCGCCGAGATCGTTCCGACCTGCAGATCGTCTGGCGGGAAGCCGAACTCGGCGATAAATGCACCCTGCACCGCAGTTCTCGACGGGCCAGGCGGATCTGCAAGGTAATCGTCGATGGGAGAAACCGCGCTGTTGTCTCCACCGAACAGGTAAGCTCCATCCATGGTGGTCGACAGCAGGCCGATCATGGTGTCGAGCTGCGTGCGCGCATCCGTCACAAGCTGGCTGGGATCGGAGCCTGACTGACGGTAGGCTACGATTGACTGAAAAATGCCGTTGGCAAGATCCACCATTGAGCCGAGCACGGATTGAGTCGTCTTCAGCCGATTGCTCGTCAATACGTTGGATCGTTGAATCGCATCGATATCGGACGTCAGGTGCCGCATATCGATCAGGCTGGAGGAGCTGATGCCGAGCGACACTCCCATGTCGTAGTGCTTGCCGCTCGTCACCTCCGACGCAGCAATATTCAGCTGAGACTGGGTCCTCGCCAGATTGATCCGTGCCAGATCGCGCATCGCCAGCGAAGATATCGTGTCAACCATATCCGACTACCCCGTAGCTCGCAGCAGCGCGTCGAACATTCCGTTCACGGTAGTGATCAGGCGCGAGGTGGCTTGATACGACCGTTCGAGCGAAATCAGCACCGTCATCTCGTCATCCACACTGACGCCGACGCGGTTCTGCCACGTCGCCAATGCGCGGTTCGCGACGACGGTTCGGGTCTCGAGCTGATCGCTGACGTTCGAGCGCAGCCGCTGGAGCCACCCGATGCTATCCGCCGCAAATCCCATTACGCCGTCCGCTGATGTTCCGACGCCGGTGGCGGCATCGAACGGCTGCCCCGCGCTCAGCATTTCAATCAACTGATCGATCCGGCCACTGAAGCCCGCCCCACCGGATGCGTTATAGACATAAGCCGAATTACCCGGACTGGAGATCCCGCCATCACGCAACAGCGTCAGATCTCCGCCCTGCGCAGGGTCGACGTTGGCGTTCACGACGATGCGCGCCGCCAGCCCATTGACGACCGCGCCGCTTGCAGGCAGCGCCGGACCGCCGTCGTACGTGAAGAGCCCCGCAAGATCCGGCAGCGTCGGTGTTGCCGACTGGTCCGCCTCGGCGGTCGCTTGAATCAAGCCTCGGGCGATCTCATCGACCTGCTGACCGAACTTCAAGGCTGCGTCGTCGCGCACCTGCAGCAGGCCACCGAGCCTGCCGCCGATCGCGCTATCGTCCCCGAGAGGCACGCCGTCGATGCGCAGAACAGGTCCGGCCTGACCGGGCGCAAGCCCGCCGGCGTCGATGGAAACCACGCGCGGGCTGGTCTCGAACAAAGTCGTTCCGTTGGCCAGGAACAGGACCATGTCGCCGCCTTCGCGCTCCATCGTCCGGATGTCGACGAGATCGGAAATCTCCCGCATCAACGCATTGCGGGTGTCGACTTGGTCGGTGACGTCCTGGTTGCGCGCCGCTCCCTGAACGATCTGCTTGTTGACCGTCGCAAAATCGTTCAGCAGTCCGGTCAACCTGGACGCGCCCTCCGACAACTGAGCGTTTGCATCGGCGCGGACGGTCGAGACCAGGCTGGAAAGGTTATTGAGGGAACTCACAACCTCCTTGGCGGCTGCGATGACGGCATGGGCCGCGGCCTCATCGTGCGGCGACGTTGCCGCCACCTGGAGGGCAGACTGCAGATCGCTCAGGAGCGCGGCCGGACCGCCAAAACCCTCGCCGCCCGTCACCGCAGCATTCAAGCGATCGAGCGCCTCGCTCAGCACCTCGGACGTACTGCGGGCCGACGAGCTTTCCATTGCCCGCTCGAGAAGCGCATTATCCACGGCATTGGTGATGCCGACCAGCCGAACACCGCCGCCGGCGTCCGTGACGCGCACGGCAATCTTCTGAGACGCATTCGGATTGTCAGCCTGCGCAATATTGCGCGACACGATAGACGTAGCGGTGCCGGTGGTCGCCAACCCTTGACGAGCGATACCATAGGCAGCCGATAGCGACATTCAATTCCCCGATCGCTACAGATCAACGCTTCAGGTTGACGAGAACATCCAGGAGCTCTGCGCCCGCCTGAAACACCTTTGAATTGGCCG
>JBFWYV010000030.1:0-26157 GCA_050186055.1 Hyphomicrobiaceae bacterium
AGCTCGTCCCGGGGGTTGCCGTTATGATGCAGGCAAGGACGGCAAGGGCATACTGTGACCGAACGCGAAGCTCGATGCGCACGAAACCGGGCCTGCGATCGGGCTTGTCTTGAAATATGAGGCTGGCGACGCGGATGTTCGATCGCGTCATGTCGACTGCGACCTCAAGGAGAAGGCGGACGATGACACGAAACCGCTTGAAGATATGCGGCGGAACATCGAGCCGCAACAAGACCCACGACCCGCCAACGGCAAGCGCTCCGCCGAGCAAGATGTGCGAGATCGCCATGGTCTCGTACAGAAGCAACCACGTCGCGAGCAGCATGGCGGCGATTATGGGATATGGAAGCCATCTCCTCACGGTACTCGCTCCGACGGCTGAGCACGGGTTGGAGAAACAACGGTGTCGATGTACGGACGTCCGAGCTCCAGCTCCAATCCCGCCGACTGCATGAAGCGCATCACCGGTCCGGCCTGGACCGTGAGCACGACGCATAAGAAGAGCAGAATTCCGATGGCAGCGAGCTCTATGCCGCGAGCCTGCGGCAGCACGCGCTCCTCGAATGTCCAGAAGACCCGGACCCCGGTCCGCATCAGCGCTACGACAGTCGCCAAGCCCGACAGCAGAACGGCACTCAGCATGATCCACGTCTGATACGCGAGCACGCCGGTGCCCGAGAACCGGTGCTGCATGAGCATGTTGCTCAGTATGCCCAGCTTTGCGATGAAGCCTGAAAGCGGGGGCAGGCCCGAAAGCAGCAGTGCACATGCCAGGAAGCCGAAGCCAAGCACGGCAACGATCACAGGGATTGCGATGCCGACCTCTTCCTCGACGCCCTCTTCCTCCTCCTCGGCGCCATAAAGCTCCAGGGTAACGGCCAGAACGTCGTCACCCAGCGATCGTCCGCGTCCGATCAACTCGACGAGGAGGAAGAAGGCTGAAACGGCGAGCGTGGAGCTGACGAGGTAGAAGAGTGCTGCGCCGGTCATGCCAGAGCCGCCAATGCCGAGCGTGGCGAGCAGCGTGCCCGAGGAGATCAATACGCTGTAGCCGGCCAGATGGGGCAGGTCCTGCGTCGCGAGCATGCCGATGGTAGCAAAGCCGATCGTGACGATGCCAATCGCAAACAGCCAACCTTCGCCATAGAAGAGCGATGCACCAGCTCCGGCATCCCACGTTATCGCTCCCAGACGAAGAATGACGTAGATGCCTACTTTCGTCATGATGGCAAAGATTGCGGCAACCGGAGCGATGGCTGCGGCATAGAGCGGGGGCAGCCAGAAGCCGATCGGCCATGCAGCAGCTTTCACCAGAAAGGCCACGCCCATGATGGCTGCGCCGATCTCGAGCAACCGCCGGTTGGAAGCATCAAGCGCCTGGAAATGGTCTCCGAGCGCCGCCATGTTGAGGGTGCCCGCGGTACCATAGATCAGGCTGACGCCGATCAAGAACAGCGACGAGCCGACCAGATTGATAGTGATGTAGTGCAGGCTTGCACTGACACGGGCGCGACCAGAACCGTAAAGCGCGAGCCCATAAGATGCGGCAAGAAGAACTTCGAAGAACACGAACAGGTTGAAGAGGTCTCCCGTCAGGAAGGCCCCGTTGAGACCCATCAATAGAAGTTGGAACAGCGGGTGGAAATAGCTGCCGGCGCGATGCCAGTGCGCCAGCGCGTAAAGAAGCGCCGTGCATGCCAGAGTTGCGGTGAGAACGAGCATGACGGCCGCGAGTTTGTCGGCGACAAGCACGATACCGAATTGAGCCGGCCAATTACCGAGCTGATAGACCCGGATGGCACGAGCCGGCTCCTCAGTCATGCTGGTAAGAAGGAGCGTGACAGCGATGGCCAGCACTGCCAGCGTCGCGCCGATATTGATCGCCGCCAGGGCGCGGCGCTGCCGCCGGTCGAGCAGAAGCATCACGCCGCCCGCCAGCAGCGGAATGACGATGGGAGCGACAACCAGTTGATCGATCCAGCTCACGCATCCCGCTCCATGCTGTCGACGTGATCGCTTCCAGACAGTCCGCGGGCGGCGAGCATGACCACGAGAAAGAGGGCCGTCATTGCGAAGCCGATAACGATGGCGGTGAGCACCAATGCTTGCGGCAGCGGATCGGCATAGTTGGCGAGTGTACCGGGCACTTTCGGGTCAAGCACAGGAGCTGCACCGACCCGAAGCCGCCCCATGCTGAAAATGAAAAGATTGACGGCATAGGAAACAAGCGACAGGCCAATGATGACCTGGAACGTCCGGCGACGCAGCACAAGCCAGACGCCCGAGCCGGCAAGAACTCCGATCGTGATCGCGATGACGAGCTCCATCAGGTCGCTTCCCCGGCAGCCAGCTCCGCCCTCTTTGCCGTGCGTTCTACGCGAATCGCCTGGTGCGCGAGGGCAATAAGCACCAGTACGGTGGCGCCGAGCACCAACGCGAAGACGCCAAGGTCGAACAGCAATGCAGAGGCCATGGGGATGCGGCCAAGCAGCGGGACCTCGACGTACTGGAACGCGGAGGTAAGGAAGGGACGTCCAAACAACGTGGCGGCGATACCGGTGAGGCCCGAAGCGAGCAGACCGAAGCCGATCCATCGCACGGGAAGAACGATCAAGCGGTCCTCGACCCACCTGGCGCCACCTGCGATGTACTGGAGGATGAAGGCAATAGCGAGTGTGAGACCAGCTACGAATCCGCCGCCGGGCGCGTCATGCCCTCGCAAAAAGAGGAACACGGCCATCATTCCCACCACGGGGAACAGGAGCCGCATGATCAAGCCGGGCACGTGCATGTAGTGGGCCGAGATCTGCTCCTTGCTCGCCAGGCCGTGCGCGGCGTCGAACTCATCCTGGAAGCTTTTCTGCTGAGGAACCGTCATACTGTCAGTGGCGGGCCTGAAGCGGCGCAGCAGCGCGTAGATCGTTATCGCGACGATACCGAGCACGGTTATCTCTCCGAGCGTATCGAACCCCCTGAAATCAACGAGGATCACGTTGACCACGTTGCGCCCGCCACCTTCCGTGTACGATTTCTCGAGGAAGTTGCCGGCAATGGTCTGGGTCAGCGGCCGGGTCATCACCGCGTAGGCCAGCACCGCGACGCCGCTGCCGCAAACAATCGCTATGACCAAGTCTCTGTATCGCCGGGCCCTGATGGCGATCGTCGCCGGCACGGCGTCGGTAGCGGGACTTTTCGGCAGCCAGCGCAGGCCGAGGAGCAGCAGCACTGTCGTCACGATCTCGACAAGGAGCTGGGTCAGCGCGAGATCCGGGGCCGACGCCCAGGCGAAGGTGATGCATGTCGACAGCCCCGCGCCGCCCAACAAAATGACTGCGGCGAGCCGATGAAACCTGGCCTGCTGTGCGGCGCCAAGGGCACACAGGCAGCCGACGACCCAGACAAGCAGAAAGCTCGTATCAATGTCGTACAGAGTAGGGAAGCGAAGCTCGATCGTGCCCTGGCGCAATGGCCAAAGTGCAGCGAGGATGACCACGCCGAAGAGGAGGGCAAGCTGGAGCTGCAGCCGCCTCGTGCTCAAAGAATGCACCAGGCTCGTGGCGCTGCGCAATGAAAGTGCGGCCACCACGCGTTCGTAGTGGCGCTGTGCGCCGAGCGGACGAATGAGCTGCTCGCCATCGATATTGCCACCGAAATAGGCGAGATTGCTGGTATAGATCAGTATTCCCCCCATCAAGGCGACGAGGCTCATCCAGAACGCCGGCGTGAAGCCGTGCCACACGACGAGGCTGTAGTATGGCGTCTCGACGCCCAGAATCGCCTTGACCGCGATCGCAAGGAATGTGCCCACGGTGATCGCAGGTGCAATACCGACGAGAACGCAGATCAGGACGAGCAACGCGATAGACAGCAACATCCACATGATCGGGTCGTGCGGCGTGCGCGGCAGGTCTTTGGCTTCCGGCCCGAAGAACACCTGGTGAATGAAGCGCAGCGAATAGGCGACGCTGAATGCGCCTGCGAGCGTTGCAATGTAGGGCAGCGCATCATCGAAGACAGATGGCACGTGCGACTCGATGGTCTCCGCGAAGAACATTTCCTTGGAGAGGAAGCCGTTCAGAAGAGGGACGCCAGCCATGGCCGCCGCCGCGACGGTCGCAAGCGACGCCGTTATCGGCATCGTGCGCGCCAGGCCGCCAAGACGTCGGATATCCCGTGTTCCCGCCTCGTGATCGATGATGCCGGCCGCCATGAAGAGTGACGCCTTGAACGTCGCGTGGTTCATCATGTGGAATATTGCAGCCACCGCCGCCAGCGGACTCCCAAGGCCCAGCAGGAGCGTGATCAATCCCAAATGGCTGATTGTCGAATAAGCGAGCAGCCCTTTGAGATCTCGCTGGAACAGCGCGAAGAACGCACCCAGCAGCAACGTCGTGGCGCCGAGCGGCGCAAAGGTCCAGAACCAGTAGTCGTGTCCGGCCATCGCCGGCCACAATCGCGCCAGCAGGAAGACGCCGGCCTTCACCATGGCGGCGGAATGCAGGTATGCCGAAACAGGCGTTGGCGCCGACATCGCCCGCGGCAGCCAGAAATGAAACGGGAACTGCGCGCTTTTGGTGAGCACGCCGACGGCGATCAACAGGAGCGTCGGCAGATAAAGCGGATTCTCGACGATGGCGCCTCGCGAGCTGAGCACGAGTTCGAGATCGTAGCCGCCGACAATGTAGCCGAGAAGCAGCATGCCGGCAAGGAGGCAAAGCCCGCCTGTGGCCGTGACCGTCAGCGTAATGCGTGCGCCCTCGCGGGCGTTCGGGTTCTGGTTCCAGTACGCGATCAGGAGGAATGAGTAGATGCTCGTGAGCTCCCAGAAAAAGACGATCTGGAGCAGGTTGCCGGATATGACGATGCCGAGCATCGCACCCATGAAGCCCAGGAGGTAGGAGAAGAAACGTGGAACCGGATCCTCCGGCGACATGTAGTAGCGCGCGTAAAGTATGACGAGCAGCCCGATACCGGCGACCAGGATCAGAAAGCACCATGCGAAGCCGTCGAGGCGCAGGACGAAGTTCAAGCCGAGTTCCGGAAGCCAGTCGAACTGTGCGCGAACAACGTGCCCGTCGAGAACGTCGCGATAAAAAAACGCTGCTATGCCAAGGCACAGAAACGCCACGCCGCCTGCCAGCCATGCTTCTGCATTACGGGCATTCGTCGGAAACATTGCTGCTGTCAGGCTACCGACGAATGGCAGGGCGATCAGGCTTGTGAGCAAAACGCTTTCGATCGTCATCCCTAGCAGATAACCCTTTCACACCCGAGGCCACGGCAGCGCCCATCCGCCGAAGTCCAGCGCGACACCTTAGCCGACCAGGGATCCCATCAACGGAACAGTGTCACCAGATGTATCGCGGGCGTACCCGTCATCGCAAACACGTTTGCTCACTTTTCCTTGGTCGGTGAAGGCTGGTTGTCGATCGCGGTCAGAAGCGACCGCGTCTGTGCTGCATCGGCTGCTGTGCGGAACTCCTGCAACAATGGCGGTTCCCGCAACGACCTACATAGCTGACCGAGTGTCGCGAGCATCTCGTTTCTCATGTCGCTCGGCCAAATCGTCACAAAAACGAGATCGACAGGATCGTGATCAGGAGCCTCGAAGTCGATCGGGCGCGCGAGGCGCAGGAAGACAGCGGCGGACTTCGCCAATGAGTCGACACCGGCGTGAGGGACTGCAATTCCTCGACTGATGGCCGTGCTGCCGAGTTTCTCGCGATCGGTCAACGCCTTCAGGATCGCAGCGCTTTCGAGTCCCGTCGTTTGCGCCAGCCGTTCAGCGGCCAATGCAAGCACAGCCGATTTGGACGAGATCTGAACGTTCAGCAGAATGTCCTGATCGTGCAAGAGTTCCGTGAGTTTCACAGCATCCGCCATCGGTGCCTCCAGAATCGCTGACAAAGGTCGTGGCCCGGCGTCTTCAGTCCTCCGGCGGCTGAGCGGCAAGAGAAACCGTGGTGCTTTATAGCAGCTTGGTCTAAGGAATCTCGTATTCCCTCGCAAGTGGCTTGGCACGCCCTTGTTCCTGGCCGTTGCGTTCGTTGTGTCCGTTGTGTCAAGCCGTAACCATGGAAAGGCGGCCGTCTGCTGATCATTCGTAGCCAGAAGGCCGGCGAGAAACGGTCCAAGCGGCCGACCAAGACGCGATGAAACGACGCTCCATTCGTTCCTCCAACGGGTTGCATGTGGTGCAGTCAGGTCTGTAATAATGCATTCCTGATGCATCATTAGGAAACGGGGGGAAGACGATGGAAGCACGTATCACCGGCCTGGCGGCTCGCGAGGCGGTTCCAGAGATGCGTTGCGCGGCGACGCCGGCGGAGTTTCTCGCCGAACAGGTCGCCGACCCCGACGCTCAGTGGAGCCTCGGCACCTTCGGCGCCATCGCCGAGTTCTCGCGCGATCCCCTGGAGTCCATGCAACTCAACCGGCATTCCGCCATCACCTCGCGAGGAGCACTTGCCCTGGTGCTGCCCGACGCGCTCCGCTTGGTCGCCTTCGAGACCGTAACCAAAGACAGTTGGAGTTCGCGCGTGGCCCTCTGTCTTCCCCGCGATCAGAGCGCCATGAGCCGCCGCTCCGTGCTGACCGAGCTTGGTCCCGACAACGCGGCGCTGCGCCCGGAGGATCGCGACGCCATCCTGTTCGATGTCGGCGTGAGCGCTTGGCAGACGGACGTTTGCATCCGCGTCCACGACCGGGCGCTCGTTGCACGCTTTCGCGAGGTGTGCGGCACGACCACGTTCGCACCGGGGAGCGCCGCCGGCCGTCTCATTCTCGAAACAAGTCCGGACCGGGTCTTGATCAGCCGCGTTGGACGGATCGAGGTTTATCAGCCTATCCCGCCGGCTCATGGCAAAAGCCCCGAGGGGCCGCATACGCACGTCCTGCCCGATCTCCTGCGCCGGCGCAGGACGCATGCGGCGACCGAGCCCATCCCTGCGGATCTCATTCCCTGCGCACATCTTTATCCGCCGCATCCGGCCAAGGACGCCATGGGATATCCGCGACCGTTCGATGCAAGGCGGCAAGCGCGCTTCGATGCGGTGCTGCGGGCGTTCGGCGAGCCCAAGTTCACCGCGTTGAAAGAGCAGATTCGGGCAGCCGTGATCGAAGGCCGGGATCCTCAAGACGTGCCCATGAACGGCCGCTTTTCAAGAACCACGATCCGCGTCGCCCTGCGGCAGATGCGCGAAGCGAAAGAAGGCTGGCCTGCGCTATCGACGTGGCTCTCCGTACATGATGCGGCGGCGACCTCACGCCAGGACGAGGATGAGCGCCACATCCACCATCGATAGGGCTGACGTTTGAAGGCGTGCGGGCGTTCATCATGAGGGCACCCTCAACGGCGACATGCCTGAAAGAGGGCGATCGAATGAGCGCCATAACTTTAAATTATATTCAATATAATAAGAATTAATTTGATTAATGATGCCGATCACCCCAAGTCCTTTCCCATACCATTGATGCTGAACAACTCTCTAACGACAGGAAGCGTGTCTTGGCAAAGGAAGGGAAGATGATTTTGTCAGCCGCGCTCATGCATGGCCTTGGCCACCAGCCTGGCGCATGGCGCGTTCGCCGGGGCCCTTCGAGCGATTATGTCTCTCCGGACATGTACGCCGCCATCGCGCGCAAGGCGGAGGCGGGCAAGCTCCATGTCCTGTTCCTGGCTGAGCAGATAACCAACCAGGAAGTTGGGGCACAACGCCCGTGCGGCGCGATGGATACAGCCGCAGTCCTGTCCTTCATGGCCGCCGTTACCAGCCGGATCGGACTCGTTGGGACGGCTTCGACGACCTATAACCAGCCCTATGACATAGCTCGGAAGTTTGCCACCGCTGATCATCTCTCGAAGGGCCGGGTGGGCTGGAACTGCGTGACGACAGCCCACGCCGTTGCAGCCCAGATGTTCGGCACCGGCAAGCATCCGGAGGCGCCCGAGCGCTATAGCCGGGCGGACGAGTTCCTCGATATCGTGATCAAGCTGTGGGAGAGCTGGGAGCCGGACGCGCTCGTTGACGACAAGAAGAACAACATCTTCGCCGATCCCAGCAAGATTCATGCGATCAACTATTCCGGCGAGAACTTCACCGTGCGTGGGCCGCTGCCATTCATTCGCTCGCGCCAAGGCCGGCCGGTGATCTTCCATGCCGGCTCCTCCCCCACGGGCCGGGATCAGGCTGCAAGATTTGCGGACGTGGTATTCACTGCCCAGCATACGACCGAAGGCGCGAAGGCGTTTCGAACCGATATGCGCCGGCGGGCGGAAGGCCACGGCCGGCATCCGGACTCGATCAAGATTCTTCCCGGCATGAACGTCGTCCTTGGGGAGACCTTGGACGAGGCAAAGCGCAAGAAGGCGGCCCTCGACAACGCCCTGACGCTCGATCAGCTACTGGCGACGATGGCGAGGATCTGCGGCGTAAGCCCCGGCCTGCTTCGCGAGCATCTCGATCGGCCGTTCCCGATCGACGAGCTTCCGCCGGACGAGGAGCTCAAGAACGGCGTTGGCTGGCGCAAGAGCGTCATTGATCTCGTGGTCACGGAAAAACTCACGGTGCGCGAGCTCCTCACGCGCGCGCCAAGCTCGCATCAGCATATTGTGGGGACCGCCTCCGATGTTGCGGACGCCATGGAAGAGAGGCTGGAAGCGCAGGCTGCCGATGGCTTCACGATGATGGTCGACATGCTCCCCGAGGGCGTGGACGACATCGTAAATCTCCTGGTGCCGGAACTGCAGCGGCGCGGCTTGTTCCACACGGAGTACAGTCATCACTATCTTCGAGACATGCTTGGCCTTGGCAAGTCCGCGTGCTCATGACTTCGTCCTGCCGTCCGACGGCGCCTGGGCCCGTCCTCGACGCAGCCGACGCCATCCGGGCCGCGGAGAAAATCGATACCTGATGTCTCATTAGCCCTGTAGCGGATCGGCAGCGTCGGGCCTCAGATCTTCAAATAGCAGACCGCAGGCAGCATCATGATCCGGCCCCGGAGCAGATGCTCGCGATTGCTTCGAAGGCGAGAGCATGAGCCCTCGCCCCCGGCCTGTTTTCACTGTCTCACTTGATCGCCCGCCTGAGATCTGTCGAAACAGACTTCGACTCCGGCTTCTGTCGTCCGGCCTTCTCCTCAGCGGTGAGTTTCACCCAGACAAAGATTGCCGCCCCGGCGAGGAGGACGAGGTTGATCCAGACCCAGCCTGCTATCATGAAGAACCGCATGGTCAGGCTCCCTGTTCCTGGGTTTTATGTCTGGCGGCGCGGCGGTTGAGAAAATACCCGAGCACTACGACGAAGACCGCACATATCGCAGCGGCGGGGAGTTCGATGCGATGGATCAACTTTTCGCCTAAGGTGCTGATCAGCCACGGGTCAGAAACGAGCATCTCACCGGCGATCCAGCCGAGCAGCGCGGCACCGGCCCAGACCAGGATCGGCAGACGGCCAAGCATCGCCATGATGATCGCCGAGCCGGCGACGATGAGCGGCACCGAGATGACGAGACCGACGATGAGCAGCGTGGTGGAATCCTTCGCCACCGCGGCGATGGCCAGAACATTGTCGAGGCTCATCACCGCGTCGGCGATCGCAACGGTGCGGATCGCGTGCCAGAGCTGCTCGGTCTGCTGCACATTCCCGGCTCCCTCCTCGTCCTCACCGAGCAGCAGCTTGACAGAGATCCACAAGAGCAGGCAGCCGCCGATGATCTTCAGGAAGGGCGTCGAGAGCAGCGTGGCGACGATGACTGTGAAAATGATACGCAGCAGGACGGCGACAAGGGCGCCGAGCACCATGCCGGGACGCTGTTTGTCCGGCGGCAGGCCGCGGCAGGCCATGGCGATGACGACGGCATTGTCGCCGGAGAGAATGATGTTGATCCAGATGATCTGTACGAGCTTGAGAAGCTCGGGGCCGAGACTTTCCATTGAAAACTTGCTCCGAAGGCGTACCGCGTGAGCGGCATGCGCGAGACCCGGCCAGCGCGCGGCTCTTGATGGCCGCAGGGTCGCGGGTTGTCGCGGACGAAGCGACCTGACGCACTCCTATGGGCGTCTGCTCGCCCTCGCTTCAGAGGGTTGGGGGGCCTGTGCCGACCTACGCCGACGGGCGACGGACGGAGGGAGGCCCGCGGAATTCGGCATCCGGGGGGCGGTCGAGCGTCGCAAGAACGGGGAAGGAGGCTCTGTCCGCTTCGTCCTCGTCTGCATCTTCCTCAAGGTCTTCGGCAATGTAGGGCGCAGCGTTGAGGAGGGTCGCAGTGTCGCTCCGCCTATCGTCGGGCGCCGAGACATATTCCCCGAATCCGCTGCCGGGGAGCGGCGCGTCGAAGGTCGGCGCAACGATCGCAAGCAGCGCGAACAGCACCACGAAGACCTTCGTAAGGCCGTTATGGATGCTGGACCGACGCAGAATTGAGCCTCCCTCGACATGTCTTTTCATATTTTGGCATTTTCGAGGAGGGCCCCCGGCATGTCAAGCGCAACGCTGTGCGGGCGCGTGAGAGTCCAGCCGCCTGCGTCTGTCCCACCTGCACAACATCGTCAGAATGCTGGTGCCGGAGCGGCGCGGCCTGCTCCACCGCGACTACCGCCTTACGACGCGGCATTACGACGAGGCATTCGAGGCCATGTGCCGGACAGCGGGCTTCGCACCCAACATCGTGTTCAGAACGGACGACTATCAGTCGGTGCAGGGGCTGGCGACAGCTCATGTCGGGCTGGTGATCGTCCCGCGCCTGTCGATGACGGCGCAGCGGCCGGACATCACCGCGCGGCTCATCCACAAACCGGCGTTCATGCGCAGGATCGATGCCGTCACGCTGCCGCAGTCACAGGCCAATCCGCTTGCGCTCCGGCTACACAGGCTCCTAGCAGAGACGTGGACGGAAGCGGCGGATCATGGGACACCAACCGCCCGGGAAGGTCGTATCCCGGGATCCGGCTGGTGAGGAGAAGCAATGTCCATTCAAGGGCGCCGTACGGCCGTCGCTTTGCGACACGTGGCATTTGAGGATCTCGGCCTCCTCTCACCGGTGCTGGGCGCGGCCGGATGGGATGTGACCTATGCCGATGCGCCAACGGACGATCTTGATGATCCACGCATCGAGAACGCCGACCTGCTCGTGGTCCTGGGCGGGCCGATTGGGGCCTACGAGACTGACACATATCCGTTCCTGCGAAAGGAGATCGCAATTCTCGAACGTCGCCTTGGACAAAGACGGCCGACGCTCGGAATCTGCCTCGGCTGCCAGCTCATGGCAGCAGCGCTCGGCGCACGTGTGTATCCAGGGCCGACGAAGGAGATCGGCTGGGGCCATGTCGAGCTCACGGCCGAGGGCCGCATATCGTTCCTTGGCGCGCTTTCCGGCCCTCGCTCAGCGGTGCTGCATTGGCATGGCGATACGTTCGATCTGCCCGACGGGGCGACGCACCTGGCCATGAACGCGCACTACGCCAATCAGGCATTTTCGTTTGGCCCGACTGCGTTTGCGTTGCAATTCCACATCGAGGCCGATCCCGATCGGCTTGAGTCCTGGTACGTCGGCCATGCGGCCGAGCTGGCAGCCTCAAGCATCGCCGTCGGTGAGCTGAGAGCTTCGACCGCGGCGGCAGCGCAACATGTAAAAGAGCAGGCCTGGCTGGTATTTACCGCCTTGCTCGAGCAGATCAATAAGTCCACCAGCTACATGACAAAGGCCGTGTGACCCAGGCAGCAGGGCTGGCAAACAACAAGCGCCACAGTCGCCGGATACATTCGAGCGCGATATTCGGCATAGCCTCCGGATCCCGATCAAATCGCCAGATACTGATTTCTCAGATCGGCATTCTCCATCACGGACGCGGCGGTGCCGTCGTAGACGATCTGGCCCATGTCGAGGATAAGAGCACGATTGGCCAATTCGAGAGCGGCAACGGCGTTCTGCTCGACGATGATGGTCGTGATGCCCAGATCCTTGATCTGGCGCACGATGTCCTCGATCTCCCTCACAATCACAGGGGCCAGGCCTTCATAGGGCTCGTCGAGAAGCAGCAGCTTGATATCCCGGGCGAGTGCGCGCGCAACGGCGAGCATTTGCTGTTCGCCGCCCGAGAGCGTCACACCTTCCTGCTTGCGGTGCTCGGCCAGATGCGGGAAATGCTCGTAGATCTTCTCAAGCGGCCAGCCGATCGGCTTGGCGATCTGCGCCAGCTTCAGGTTTTCTTCGACAGTGAGGCCGGGAATGATGCGGCGGTCCTCCTGCACGAACTGAATACCGTGCGCCGATGCCTGAAAATCCCGCAGCTCGTGGACCTTCACGCCGCCGAGCAGGATTTCACCGCGCTTCAGCTTCGGATCGGCGGCGCGCGCAAGCGTACGCAGCGTGGACGTCTTGCCGGCGCCATTGCGACCGAGAAGCGCAACGATATCGCCCTCGTCGATGTCGAAGCTCACGCCTTGGACGATGTAGCTCTCGCCGTAGTAGGCGTGGATGTCGCGCACGCTGAAGTAGGCGGTTTTGACCTCCGAGTGCTGCGAGGGTGTCGTCATGGCATCCATCAGTGCCCACCTCCGAGGTACGCTTCCTGAACCACGGGATCTCCCCTCACTTCGTCCGGCTTGCCGTCCGCAATGATGCGGCCTTGCGCCAATACAGTCACACGGTCGGCAAGCGAAAAGACGACGTGCATGTCGTGCTCGATGATCACTTTCGTCATGCCACGCTCTTTGACCTTCTTGAGGAGATCGATCGTGGAGTTTGTGTCGTGCCGCGACATGCCCGCGGTCGGCTCGTCGAGGAGAAGCAGTCGGGGATGCTGGATCAGTCCCATCGCCAGCTCGAGGCGGCGCTTGTCGCCACGCGAAAGGCTTGCCGCCACGACGTCCTTGTGCTGGACGAGTCCGACATCGGCGAGCCAATGCTCGGCTTCATCGCGGATGTCGGCGCGTCCCAATGCGCTTTGCATGGCGTTGATCCTAAAGGCACCGTCCTTCTTTCCGAAGGCTGGAACCATGACATTCTGCAGCAACGTGAGATCAGGGAAGATCTCCGGCGTCTGGAAGACGCGCACGACGCCCATCTGGTTGATCTCGTACGGCTCCTTTCCGGTGATCACTTGACCATCGAAGACGACGGCGCCTGAATCGGGTGCGAGCCGGCCGATGCACACGTTCAAAAGCGTCGACTTTCCCGCGCCGTTGGGACCGATGATGGCGTGTGTCGTGCCTTCCATGACTTGCAGGTCGATGTCGGCGAGCGCCCTGAGGCCGGCGAAGCTTTTTTGCACATCAGCGACGTGGAGTACGACATTGGCCATTTCGCGTGCCCCTCTCATTCAGCCGCCGCGAGCTTGCCGGCTTCTGACTTCCGGCCATTTCTGTCTCGGCTGAAGCGGGCGCGTATTCTGCGTGCGCCTTCCATGAGACCTCCGGGCAGGAAGATGACGATGAGCATGAAAATGATGCCGAGGGTCAGATGCCAGCCCTCGCCGACGAACGGCGCTGTGATGGACACGACGACGTCACGCGCACCGTCCGGCAGGAACGAGAAGATGGTTTCGAGCTTGGCGTGATGAAATGCCGAGAAGATGTTCTCGAAGTATTTGATCACCACAGCGCCGATGAAGGGGCCAACGAGGGTACCAACGCCACCGAGAATGGTCATCAGCACGACCTCGCCCGATGCCGTCCATTGCATGCGCTCAGCACCTGCCAAAGGATCGGTGACTGCGAGCAGTCCGCCCGCGAGGCCCGCATACATGCCGGATATGATGAAGGCCGTCAGGGCGTACGGGCGTGTGCTGAAGCCGGTGTATTGCATGCGGTTCTGATTGGACTTGATGGCACGCAGCGCCAGACCGAAGGGCGACTGATCAATCCGCATCGCAATGAAGAAGCATAGGATCAGAACGACAGCGCACAGATAGAAGCCGCTTATTCCGCTCATGCTGATGCCGAAGAGATCCGGCGTTGGGATTCCTACCTCCTCTATGCCCATCGCGCGATCGAGCACACGCGGATCGTTGAGCGCGAGTTGCAGGCCGGTTTCCCCATTCGTGATCGGCGTGAACACCGAGTATGCCAGGTTGTATGACATCTGCGCGAAGGCGAGCGTGAGAATGGAGAAGTAGATGCCGGAGCGCCGCAGGCTCACATAGCCGATGGCGGCTGCGAATATACCGGCGCACAGGATGGCGAAGAGGATCGCAGGAAGAGCTTCCATGGTCAGAAGCTTGAACGACCAGACGGCGGCATACGATCCGACGCCGAGGAAGGCGGCATGGCCGAACGAGAGGTAGCCGGTCATGCCGAAGAGAATGTTGAAGCCGATGGCGAAGATGCCATAGATGGCGAACTTCTGCATAAGATCAGGATAGGCTGCTCCGAGCGGCAGGAGCCAGATCGGCATGGTCAGGACGACAGCCGAGAAGATGCCTAGCTGGACGAGGTCGTTGCGAAGGACCATCTTCTCAGTGCTCCATCACGCCTTTGCGGCCCATGAGTCCCCGCGGCATTACGAGGAGAACGACGACGGCCACGAGGTATATGATCACCTGATCGATGCCCGGGATGATGTTCTTCACTTCATTGAGTGAGGCAATGGATTGCAAGACGCCGAGGAGGAAGCCCGCTGCGACAGCCCCACCCACCGATCCCATGCCGCCAACGACGACAACGACGAAGGAGAGCACCAGGAAATCCATGCCAATGTGATAGTTCGGCGGCACGATCGGCGTATACATGGCTCCGGCGATGCCAGCCACCACGGCGGCGATGCCAAAAACGACCGTGAAACGGCGTTGAATGTCGATGCCGAGAAAGCCGACGGTCTGGCGGTCTTCCATGCCGGCGCGCACGACCATGCCGTAGGTCGTGAACCGCAGGAAGCCGATGACCAGTCCGATCACGAGCAGCGCAAACATCAGGTAGACCAGGCGCCACCAGGGATAGTAGATCCCGCCAAGGCCGATCCAGGCGCCGACGTTGGCGCTGCCCGACAGGTCCGGCGGCGCGCCGATCGGAATGGGGTTAGCCCCAAAGACCGCTTTGACGATCTCCTGCATGACAATGGCAAGACCGAAGGTCACGAGGATCTGTTCTGCGTGCGGTCGCCGATAGAAGAAGCGGATCAGCCCGCGTTCAATAGCGATGCCGACCACGAGCATGGTCGGAATCGCAAGCAGAAGAGAGAGCGGCACGGACCACTGAACCAGAAAGGCGCCGAAATCGCCGAGCCACGCCTGGACGAGCGGTGTCCTGACCTCCATCGGGGTGCCCCACGGCGTCGTGCGGGAAGGATCAAGCGTCACCGTTTCCAACTGAACCAAGCGGCTGAACACAACTGCGCAGAAGGCCCCGATCATGAACAGCGCACCGTGCGCAAAGTTCACCACGCCAAGCGTTCCGAACACAAGCGTGAGCCCCAATGCGATCAGAGCATAGGCAGCCCCCTTGTCGAGACCATTCATCAACTGAAGAATAATCTGATCCATCAGCGTTCGCGTCCGCGCTTTCCGCTCATTTCACGACATATCGGCCGGACGACGGATGTCGTCCGGCCGCGCTGCGTTTACGCGTCTCAGCACTTGCTCGATACAGGACCGAGCTCGCCGCCGAAGATCTTCGCGTCGTAGGTGACCGTCTCGGTCGGCACCTCCTTCACGACCTGAAGGAGATCGAACTTGTCACGCGGCTTCGGCTTGCCCTGCACGACCAGCACAGGCTTGAAACATTGATGGTCCTCTGCCCGATAGAGCGTCGGGCCATTGCCGAGCCCATCGAACTTGAAACCCTCGAGCGCTTTGACGACGCCTTCAGGATGGAACGTGCCGGCCATCTGGCAGGCGTTGGCATAGAGGAGGGCCTGGACGTATCCGGTGTGAGCCGCCTGGGAAGGCGGCGAACCGTACTCAGCACCGAAGGACTTCGTGAAAGCCTTGGTTCCTTCATCGGAAAGCTGCCAGTCCCAGTTGGCTGTTCCGTATATGCCCTTGATGGCATCGCCGGCGCCCTGAGCCATCAGCTCCGAGAAGAGCGGCACGACAATCTCGAAGTTCTTGCCGTTGGCCTGCTTCTCGCGCAAGCCGAACTGGACGGCCTGCCGAAGCGAGTTCACCATGTCATTGCCATAGTGGTTGAGGATCAGCACGTCGGCGCCCGAGTTGAGCACCGGTGTCAGGTATTGCGAAAAGTCGGCGGCGCCCAGCGGCGTGCGGACGGCCTTCACAGTCTTCCAACCGAGCTTTTCGGTCGCGTCCTTGATCGATTCCTCCTGCGTCCATCCCCAGGTATAGTCGGCGGTCAGATGATACGCGCGACGCTCCTTGCCGTAGGCTTCACCCAAGACCGGGGCGATCGCCGTACCGGACATGTACGCATTGAAGAAGTGCCGGAAGCCGTTCCTCTTCTTGTCCTTGCCCGTCGTATCGTTCGAGTGTGTCAGGCCGGCCATGAAGATCACGCCCTTGTCCTGGCACAGCGACTGGACCGCGACGGCGACGCCGGACGATGAGCCGCCGCTGATCATGATTGCCTTGTCACGCTCGATCATGCGCGTCGCCGAAGCACGCGCGGCGTCCGACTTCGTCTGTGTATCGCCGGTAACGAACTCGACTTTCTTGCCGAGGATGCCATTGCCCTTGAGGGCGGAACCCTTGAAGGTCTTCAGCATGCCGCCGTCGCCTTCGCCGTTGATATGCTTCACGGCGAGCTGGTAGGCCTTGAGCTGGTCCTTGCCTTCTTCGGCATAGGCGCCGGTCTGGGGGCTATTGAAGCCGAACACGACGCTCTTGCCGGTCGGATTGTTGCAAAAATCCTGGGCCCGGGATGCGCTGGTGAAGATCGTAGGCATGGCGAGGCCGGCGCCGGCCGCGCCCGTGCTCCTGAGGAACGTACGCCGGTTCATTTTGTCGAGCATCCTCATCTCCTCCCAAAGGGTTGTCGGCTCGGGGCCTGGTGGCTTTCAGGCTTCAACCCCTGCAGAGTGCTCGAACTAGTCAATTTTTCAATAGAACATTGGTTTAACAAGATTTTTTTGTAAAATATTGCATTGTACAAATGCGAATTATGTCACAGATTTACAATGCACCGCATTTCTGAGGAAGCGACGATGGCAAGCAGCAGCCTGTCCGGGCTGAAGATCCGCACTGCGCGCAAGGGTTTGGGCGTGCCACAGAGCGAGCTGGCGCGTCAGGCCGGGATCTCCGCCTCATATCTCAATCTCATCGAGCAGAACAAAAGGCCGGTGACCGACAGTCTGCTGGATCGCATTGCAGCATGCCTCGGCATGGATCGACGGCTTCTGGAAACCGAGACCGAGCAGCGCATCGTCGATGAACTCAATGAGATCTCCGCAGACACCACCGTTGCCTCGCAGGCTGCTCAGCGGGGCGCGACCGAGAAGTTCGTCGGGCAGTGTCCAGACTGGGCCGGCATCCTGCTCAATGTGTATCGCGCTTATCGCCAGCGGGCCCAGGATGTTCAGGCCCTCGCGGATCGGCTGAACCACGATCCCTTCCTCGGCGAAAGCGTGCATCGCCTGCTGACAAAGGTGGCGTCCATCCGGTCCGCCGCCGAAATCGTCGATATGGGCGACGGCCTGCCTTCTGCAGACAGGGATCGCTTCATTGGCATCATAGCCGCGGACAGTGCAGATCTCTCGCGCACCGCTCAATCACTCGTCGAGTTCTTCGAAAATGCCGACGCACGGGTTCGCGCGGCAACGCCGACTGAGCACGTCGACGGGTTTCTCTTCAGGCGGCAGAATTATTTTCCCGAGCTCGAGTCGTTGGCCGAGCGGCTCGCCGAACACTATGACTGCATCGCACCGATATCTCCTCCGGCGGCAGGAGCGAGCGGAATGGGCCCCTTCGTGGCCGCGGAGACCAGCCGCTTCGAAGCCTTGCGCGCGCATGTTGCCCGGGCTGCGAACGAGCCAATCCGCGCCAATCTGGACGGGGATCATGAACTGGCCGATGCCGATGCCAGCGCTTTGGCGTTCAAGGCCCTCTGCTCATACACGACTGCAGCCGTACTGATGCCCTATGCACCATTCTACGAGGCCGCCGAGCGTCATCGTTATGACCTCGATATCCTGACCCGCCTGTTCGGCGTGTCCTATGAGCAGGCCGCTCATCGCCTGACGACGTTGCGCCGGCCCGGAGCCGAAGGCCCGCGCTTTGCCTTCATGCGCTCCGACCCCTCCGGGTTCATCACGAAGCGATTGCCGCTGCCCCAGCTGCCGTTGCCGAGGTTCGGCCACGCTTGCCCCCTTTGGGTCGTGTACGGCGCCTTTCAATCACCTGGAACCACGTCGCGCGCCTATGGCGCGTTGCCGTCCGGCGAGCAGTTCCTCTTTACGGCGCGCGCCATCGAGAAGCGTCCGACGCGGCCAGGCTTTCCCCGCTCCCTGGTCTCGATCATGCTCGCCTGCTCGGAACGGGATGCACTGCGTGTTGCAGCCGGAGACGGCCTTGACAGAGCCGCCGCCATGGTGCCGCTCGGCACGACATGCCGGTTGTGTCCGAGGGCCGACTGCGGCTACCGCCAGGAGGCACGGCTGACGGTCTGATACTCCGACTCATGGCTAGTTTTGTGTCGGACGAAGTTGGGATAAATTCTGAGTCAAAATGCCAAACCGTACGGAAAGAGCGATCCGTACCAAATAATAGAGAAGCCTTTAGGGAGGCATCAGCATTGGCACGGGCCAGAATCCTGATCGCCGAGGACGAGCCGAACATCGTCGAGTCGCTCAGCTATATTCTCCAGCGGGCAAATTTTGATGTCGAGAGCACGACCAATGGTACGGATGCTCTCGACCGCCTGCGCCGATCCAGCTTTTCAGCCCTCATACTCGATCTCATGATGCCTGGTATGAACGGCTTCGATGTCCTTCGCGCCGTTCGGGCAGACCGGAAACTCGCGACGCTTCCAGTCATCGTCCTGACGGCCAAGGGTCAGGCGCGAGATCGCAAGGTTGCGGAAGAAGGTGGCGCCAGCGCCTTCATCACCAAGCCTTTCTCCAATGCCGAGGTCGTCGAGGAAGTTCGGCGATTGACGGGAGATGTCTGAGCAAGCCCCATCAGAAAGCCGGACAGCGCGCGCCCGTCGCGTGAGAGACTTTGCGAGCATCGTTCCGTTCGTCGCCGCGCTCCTGTTTCTCCCCCCGGTGATACTGGTCTTCTCTGCTCCCGTTACTCTGTCCGGCATCCCCCTGATCGTTGTCTATCTCTACGGCACGTGGGCAGCGCTTGTGCTTGCCGCCTTTCTCGTGGTGCAATACGTCGATCAGGACAACGGAGGCACGGCAGAAGAAAGCGACGGCACGTAATGCTCGGCGCTGACATCGTCATTGCCGTATGCTTGGCGTATGTCGCACTGCTGTTCGCCGTGGCCTTCATCGGCGATCGGCAGGCACAGAGAAAAGCCGGAGGCTGGTTGTCCTCCCCGTTGGTCTATACGCTTTCTATTTCGATCTACTGCACTTCATGGACATTCTTCGGCGCCGTCGGATCCGCAGCGCGCAATGGCCTCGAGTTCCTGACGATCTATCTCGGCCCCACCATCATTTTTATCGGATGGTGGTTGCTGCTGCGCAAGATGGTGACCGTCGGGCGCACCCAGGGCACGACATCGATCGCCGATTTCATCTCCTCTCGCTTCGGTAAGAGCTCGGCGCTCGGGGCCCTCGTCACGCTCATCGCCGTCATCGCTTCAATTCCCTATATTGCGCTGCAGCTCAAGGCGCTGATGGATGGATTTCAGATCCTGACCTACCAGGGAGGATCGATCACTGCGGCGAACGCGCCGATCGTGCCGGACTATTCCCTCGCCGTCTGGATCGCTGCCGGACTGAGCGTATTCGCAATCATCTTCGGGGTGCGCAATATCGACGTGAACGAGCGGCACCACGGGGTGGTGGCGGCAATTGCGCTCGAGGCCGTCGTCAAGCTTGCGGCAATGATCTTTCTCGGGCTGTGGGTGCTAAGCCTCACGAAAGGCGATCTGGCCACGATGTTCGCCAATATGCCGGACAACCTGCTCGATCCTGCCGAAACCTTCGGATCACGCTGGCTGGCGCTGCTGATACTCGCCGGCGCCGCGGTCATCTGCCTCCCACGTCAGTTTCAGGTCACGGTTGTCGAGAACTCGACGGACAGTCAATTGCGCACGGCTTCGTGGCTGTTCCCGCTTTATCTTCTGATGTTGTGTCTTTTTGTGCTGCCTATTGCAGCCGTCGGCCTCCAGAGGCTGCCCGCCGGATCCGACCCGGATCTGTTCGTTCTGACGCTCCCGATCGGCGAGAATCAATATGCGCTGGCGCTACTCGCCTATCTTGGCGGGTTCTCGTCGGCGACGTCGATGGTCATCGTGTCGTCGATCGCACTCTCGACAATGATCTCGAACCATATCGTGACGCCGCTCGCGCTGCGCTTCTCGTTGCTTCCGCAATCGGGATCCCTCAGTATGCGGCAGTTCATTCTCGTCACTCGACGCTGCGCCATCGTGTTCATTCTGGCGCTCGGACTGCTGTATCTCCGCTGCAGCGCTTCGGATGCACTCGCGGCTATCGGCCTCATTTCATTCTGCGGCGTCGCACAGTTTCTGCCGAGCCTCGTAGGAGGGCTCTATTGGCGGCATGCAACGGGTGCAGGTGCTTTTGCGGGCCTTGTTGTCGGGTTGAGCGTGTGGCTGTACACGCTCTTTCTCCCGAGCTTCGGCGGCAACTGGCTGATGTCGGCAGAAATACTCACGCAAGGGCCGTTCGGCATAACCTGGCTCAGGCCGCACGCGTTATTCTTGCTGAAGGAATTCGACCCACTCGTTCAGGCTCTCTTCTGGTCGCTCTCCCTCAATGTCGCGACATTCGTTGCGATCTCTCTCCTGTCGGAACCGACACCGCTCGATCGCGTCCAATCGGCCCTGTTCGTGGACGTGTTTCGCCGTCAGACGGAAGGCGAGCAGCGCGTCATTCGCCGCGCGGCGAGCGTGGCGGATCTCCGGCGTATCAGCGATCGTATTCTAGGACCGGCAGAAACACTGGAACTCCTTGGAAGCGGCAGAGGCCTCGGGGCTATGGCCAGCGACGAGCTGATCTCGCAGTTGGAACAGCGCCTCGCCGCGCACGTCGGCGCAGCCTCCGCGCGGGCGCTGATTTCGCAGGTCGTCTCCAATGAAACCATAAGCGTGGAAGAGCTAAAGCGACTGGCAGGAGAAACGGAGCAGATCCGCGCATACTCGGCGGAACTCGAGCGAAAGTCCCAGCAATTGGAGAAGACAGCCGCAGAACTCGCCTCAGCCAACGAGCGCTTGCGCGAGATCGACCGGCAGAAGGACGAGTTTCTCAGTCAGGTCAGTCATGAGGTGCGCACGCCCATGACCTCCATCCGCTCGTTCAGCGACATTCTGCTGAGCGACAAGGCGATCAACAGCGATCGCCGCCAGCGCTTTCTCAGCATCATTCAGGCGGAAAGCATACGTCTGACCCGGCTGCTCGACAGCATTCTGGAGCCCAGCCGTCAGCGCGAACTGGAGACCGCGGGGAATGACACGCTCCTCGATCCAGAATCCGCTCTCCAGCAAGCATTGGAGAGCTGCGAAGCTCTGGCTTACTCGGCGAACGTTACGCTGCATCAGGAGCGTTGCGCGGCGGCCGTCAACGTGAGGGGGAATTCAGATCGCCTGGCGCAGGTCTTCATCAATCTCATCTCCAATGCCATCAAATACAATACAGCTCCCGATCCCGTCGTGACGGTATCGAGTTACTGCGACGCTCATTGGTACGAGGTCCGGGTGACCGACAACGGCCAGGGCATACCTGAAGGTGATCGCGAGCGCATATTTTCCAAATTCGAACGTGGCTCTGCCGAACGGCATGGCGGCGTGGGGCTCGGCTTGGCAATCGCACGCCAGATCGTTCAACACCTCGGCGGTCAGCTATTCCTCGATGCGGAGTGCTCCGTTGGCGCATCTTTTGTTATTCGATTACCGATCGAGCTCGGCAAAGGTCCATAGAGCGCATGCTGTACCGGCGACTGCCGCCTCGATCCGGTCGCATTGCGTTATCTCTCCTCGATGTTGAGCACCCGACGAAATTCCCTCGGTTTCGGTGCGATGCTGGCGAGGGTGTGCCGATCGAGCTCAGACAGGAATGCGGCGAGCGCGTGACGCAGCACTGCCGGCAATCGGCAGCAGCCGTGGATGATGCACTCGTTGTCGCAGGAGAAGCATTCGACCAGCGCGAAATCAGGCTCCGTTGCTCGCACGACGTCACCGAGGCGGATGGCCTCCGCCGGCCGCGCGAGCGTGACACCGCCGACACGGCCGCGCACGGCTTTGAGGTATCCGGCGCGGGAGAGCGCGTTCACGACCTTCATCAGATGGGTCCGGGAGATCCGGTACGCCGCCGCCATCTCCTCGATCGTCACGAGGCGGTCGTCGGCGGCGTGCGCGTACATGAGCACGCGGAGTGCGAAGTCGGAGAACCGTGTCAACTGCATGAGAGCCTGCGACGTTTGTGAATAGATTCATTCTTGACATATCTTTTTGGAAGGAACAACCTTCTAAAAGATATATTTCAAATGCCTCTTATGAGGAGCGTCATGCAGCTAAAGCACGTGTCCGAGCCGTTGGTTGCCGAAAACCCAACAAACCCAGCCGAGCCCGATTCAATTGGGGCGGAAGACTACGACGATGGCCTGTTGCAGACTGCCATTCCGATCATGATCGCCGCCTACGGCGTAGCGCTCGGAATCGCAACATTCACCTTCTGGCGAAGCGGCGAAGCGCTGCTCTCCCTCGCGATCTGCATGGTGTACGTCGTCATGTTCTTCGGCGTTCCGATCGTTATGGCGCGCATTCGCAATGCCCGCGATGCCCGTTGGAAGCGTCGTCATCCAGCGGCGAACAAGGACAGGGTCAATGTGTTCAGTGGCACGCTGGGGCGAACCGAGGCGCTGTTGCAGATCATAATCGTTCCACTTGGCGTAGCGGTCGCCTTCGCCGCATTCGCCGTGATCTGGCTCAACGTCGGTCCGTGAGTGCCATATGACCTTTGTCGTCACCGAGAACTGCATCAAGTGCAAGTACACGGACTGCGTCGAGGTTTGTCCCGTCGACTGCTTCTACGAAGGCGCCAATATGCTGGTCATTCATCCCGACGAATGTATCGACTGCGGCGTATGCGTGCCGGAGTGTCCGGCGGAGGCGATCGTCGCCGATACTGAGCCGGCGGCTACGACACTATGGCTCGATCTTAATCGTCTCTACGCCGAGCAATGGCCGAACATCGTCGCAAAGAAGGCGCCGTTGCCGGATGCGGACGCCGAGAACGGTCGCGAGGGAAAGGTCGCGGAGTTTTCGCCGGACCCTGCCAAGGAGTCTTCGGAGGGGGTGTGATGATGTTCGCAGTGCTCGTTGCCGAGGCGGCAACGGCCGCGCGCTTTGTCGGCGCTGGTTGCGAGCACCGGAGGCCGCAGAACCGATGAAGAACGAGAGCTGTCGTCATGTCTGCTTCACCAATTCACCGCATTATCATCGAATCCGGAGTGACGGAGGATCTCGTCCGCAAGGTCATGGCGTCATTTTATGCGGATGTCAGAGACGATCCCGTTCTGGGCGAGGTGTTTCGCGACGCCATCGGAGACGGTGATTGGAGCGCGCACATTGAGAAGGTCATCCGCTTCTGGCTGACCGCATTGCGAATATCGCGATGCTACAATAACCGCGACTTCATGCCGGCGCATCTGCGACATACGAAAATCAAACCGGAGCTGGCGCCGCGATGGCTCGAATTGTTCGGGAAATCCGTCGACCGGCTCTGCCTGCCCAAACAGGCAACAGCATTCAAAGCGGTCGCCGCGGCCATGATGGAGAACATCGAGCTGATGCTGTTGAAGCGTGCCGGCGGTATCGGGCAAGCACCTCACTGAAGCATGCAGCCGCCTCAGGTTCCTACGACTTCGCCGAGCCCGGTTTTCACCGGATGACCGACACGTCAACCTTGCCCCTCTTTTGGCCGGCGATCCGAACCCGGAGGAAAACGCGACGCATAGGGCCGCACTGCATGCAGGCCGGCATCGGCCTGAGGCCGGGCAAGTATAGTCATTATTATGCTACGGGGTTATAATGTGAAGCAGTTCCCCGTGACGTGTCACGTCCGCATGGATGCGCGGCGGTGCGGGCAGAGATGGACAAAGATCAGCGTCAACACTCGGACGCCGGGCAAAAGGAGGAAAACGATGAGCAAGCTTGTTATTCAGCCGCATGGCCGGCTCAACGACTGGGTTGCGGACGAGAAGGGCTACTTTCGCGAACTGGGGCTCGACTACGAAATCAAGCTCGACAGCGCTGAGCGCTACACGCAGCCGCAGGAGATCCTGGCCAGCGACGCGCCGCTCCCCGACATCGTTGCCGGCGCATTCGAGAGCTACGCCGAAGGCAACGGCCGCAAGGGCTCGGACGCAGGCGATGTGAGCTGTGCCTGCCACTGGACGGTCAATCAGGCAGCCAAGGTCAGCGCCGGGCGCATGTGGGGCCGCGCCTACAGCGTTTGCGAAGCGGCAATTATGGTGCCGCCGGAATCCGAGATCACGAAACCGGAGCACCTTGGCGGCGTCGAGGTCGCGGTCGGCTATCACTCCGGCAGCCATTACTCCGCGATCCAAGCTCTGGAGGTGTTCCTGCCCGCCAGCGACATCAAGCTGAAACTCGCCGGTACCGCGTGGTCGCGCGTCGACAGCGCACTGGCGCGCAAGGTGCCGGCCGCCAACGTGTTCGGGCCGCAGCTATACCTGCTGGAACAGCAGGGTTTCCGGCGCCTCGTCTCGACCACGTTCATGATGGCCTTCATGTTCCCCGACACCGTCGATGCCGCGGATGTCGAGAAGTACATCGCCGGCCTCGTTCGCGCGCAGGCCGATATCGATCTGCAGCCGGAGCGCTACAAGCATTACTTCGTGAAGGACATGCCGGCGCGGTTCCATCACCTGATCGACGTGCGTCGATTCGGGGTTGGCGAGCGCGTCGTACCGCAGGAGTACTCGCAGTCGATCTTCGAGACGACGCAGGCCTGGATCCACGAGCGCAAGCTGTTCGATGTCGGAGCCGAATACGGTGTCGCCTACGCCAAGGCGGTCATCAACTGATAGCGATCAGCTCAATCGAGGATCACGAACATGAACTTCAGCCGTATCGATCATGTCGCGCTCGACGTTGCAGACCTCGAACGCTCGGTCGATTTCTACACGCGTCAATTCGGCTTCAGGCGCTATTACGACCAGACCACTCCGGCCGGGCTCAAGATCAGCTATCTCGAGCTCGGCCCCACCGTGCTCGAACTGGTTGGCCGCAAGCCGGAAAAGGGCATGGCTGGCTTTCACTTCTGCCTCATCACCGACGACTTCGAGGGCGCCGTCGCGAAACTGCGCGGTGAGGGAATCCCGTTTGTGACGCCGCCGCATCCGACCGACGCGCGCAAACCCGAAGAGACGGGCTGGCGCCGCGTCGTCTTTCAGGGACTGGATGGCGAGCATATCGAGATCCGCGGCTAGGCCGTTCCGATGGAAGCGGGATTCCCCGGGCCGGCGAGGTAAAATACGGCCCGGCCTCACGCTCGTGCGTATCGTGGCACCTGAAGCTTCCGGTCAGCGGTATCTCGTCAAAGCGATCGCTCCTTCCGGATCAGAATCGGTAGTTGATGCCGAGCTTGACTGTGTGCAGGTCGAGATCGTTTGAGGCCCTGCGGCCGTTGGAGTTGTCTGAGTTGCCGGGAACAAAGGGGAATAAGTTGGGTAAGCTGGTGCATAAAAATGCAACGGTGGGACAATAGCCGGCACCCACGCCTTCACGCGCTTCGGGGAACAGGAAGTTCTCTTTACCAAACCCCGAGTAGAGATACTCGCCCTTCAACGACCAGCGATTGGTCAACGCGTACTCGAAGCCACCGCCAACTGTCCATCCCTGCCGTAGTGCAGTGTCCTTTTCCTGAAAGAATTCTTGGGTCGCGGTACCATACGGCGACGAGGCTGATCCGGGGTTCGATCGAAACTGCGTGCGAGTCTGCTCTTCCTTCAGGAAGGCAAGGCCCGCAGTGCCGTAGACCAGCCAGCGATCGATGGAATATCCGATACGCCCCCGCACTGTCGCCATCCAATCGAACTCGTAGTCGGTCTCT
>JBFWYV010000031.1:0-26009 GCA_050186055.1 Hyphomicrobiaceae bacterium
GGGCCCCGCGTTCGTGCGTCGCCGGATGACCGCCGAGCTCGGACCGGAATGGCAGGCGCGGTTTTCGAGCTTCGATTTATCGGCAGCGGCGTCTGCCTCCCTCGGACAGGTGCACCGCGCGACCTCGCTCGACGGCCGCGCGCTGGCGGCCAAGCTGCAATATCCCGATATGCAGTCGGCCGTGGAGGCCGATCTCACCCAGCTCAAGGTCGTATTCTCGATCCATGCGCGGATGGACCCGGCAGTCGATACGCGTGAGATCCTCGCAGAGATTTCCGCCCGGCTCCGCGAAGAGCTCGACTACCGGCTGGAAGCCCGTCACACCAGCTTGTATGGGCTGATGCTGAAAGACGATCCGCTCATTCGCGTGCCCGTGATAGAGCCTGGGCTTTCGACCGGACGGCTCCTCACGATGTCTTGGTTGCAGGGCCGCCCGCTCATCGACTTCAAATCCGCGCCGCTCGATGATCGCAATGCTATTGCACGCGCGATGTTTCGGGCATGGTGGTTTCCATTCAGCCACTATGGCGTGATCCACGGCGACCCTCATTTGGGCAACTACACGATCTTCGAGGAGAATGGCCGTCCCGGCGGCATCAATCTGCTCGACTACGGCTGCATCCGGACTTTCCGTACACCCTTTGTCCAGGGCGTCATCGACCTCTACAACGGGCTGCTCGGAGGCAACCGCGATCTCGTCGTTCACGCTTACGAGACCTGGGGATTCCGTGGACTGACCAACGAGCTGATCGATGCCATGAACATCTGGGCCCGCTTTATCTACGGTCCGCTGCTGGAGAATCGCGAACGCCGCATTGCGGAAGGCACCACGCCGGGTGAGTACGGGCGCAAGGAGGCGTTCAGCGTCCACAAAATCCTCAGAGAGAAGGGACCAGTGACCGTTCCACGCGAGTTTGTCTTCATGGACCGGGCCGCGATCGGGCTTGGCGGCGTCTTCCTGCATCTCGACGCCAATCTCAATTGGTATCGGCTGTTCAATGAAACCATCGAGGGCTTCCAGATCGACGAGGTCGCCGCCAGGCAGCGCACCGCATTTTCAGAGACCGGAGTTCCGCTGCCGCAATAGGCAAACCGTGTACGCCCCAACCGATTGCAGCGCAGCAGAAAATCGATAAACAACGGAAAATACGCAAAAAATCCCGTGTCGACTCAGTTCTGAACGAGGCATACTGCTGCGCGTAAAGAGTTTTACGCCCGTTATTTACAAATGCAGCACAAGGCATTGACAGTACACGGCAATTTAATTTGTGACAAAATCTGGCCTCAAATTTAGCGAGGCTGGAACCATTCAACGGCCTGATACGTTGTCAGTGCAGCGGGTTTCATAGCGGGTTTCATGTGGAAAAAGGAATTACGGTGTTGTTTCCAACCGCCGAAATCCCAACTGTACGCTCCTACGGCACTCATCGTCGGAGCGGGGGCACTGCAATGCGAGCCGACTTTGGTAAGGACGCACAGGATGCTGGCTCGCGGCCGGATCTGCTGTTCGCGTTCATGGCGTGCAGCGTGTCGGGCTTCATTGCCGGCGTAGCCGTCACGCTGCTGTTGACCTGAGAACTCCAGGTTCTCCGCTTGCCTGAGGTCGTCCGGTCGGCTACTCCCGCGACCCATGAGGCTATATCGCGCATTCGCCACTGTCGGTGGCCTGACCCTGGTCAGCCGGGCGCTCGGGTTCGTACGGGACATCATAATCGCCGCCGTACTCGGCTCGGGTATGGTGGCCGACGCGTTTTTCGTCGCCTTCCGCTTCCCCAATCTGTTCCGCCGCCTGTTTGGCGAAGGGGCCTTCAATTCGGCCTTCGTTCCGCTGTTTGCCAAACGGCTGGAAGGCCAAGGCCAGGCTGCCGCCCGCACTTTCGCTGAAGAAGCGATGTCAGGCCTTCTCCTCGTGCTTCTCATGCTTTCGGCTGTGTGCATGATCTGCATGCCGTGGCTGATGTACGCCATCGCGCCGGGTTTCGCCGCCGACAAGGATAAGTTCGATCTTGCCGTCGTCCTTTCGCAGATCGCATTTCCCTACCTGACGTGCATGTCCCTGGTGGCCCTGCTGTCTGGCGTGCTGAACTCGCTTGGCCGCTTCGCGGAAAGCGCGGCAGTGTCGATCGTTCTCAATCTGACCCTGATTGCGGCGATGCTGATAGCGATGGCGCTCGGCTATCGTAACGATCCTGCGGCCGGCGTAGTGCTGGCCTGGGGCGTGTTCGCCGCGGGAATCCTGCAGCTTGCTCTGCTTTTGGACGGAGCGCGGCGGGCCGATATGTGGCCGCGTCTGGTGCGTCCCCGCTGGAACGAAGGAATCCGCCGCCTGGTGACGCTCGGTATTCCCGGCGTCGTAGCCGGCGGCATCACGCAGCTCAATATTCTGATCGGCACCGTGATCGCCTCGCTGCAAAGCGGAGCGGTCTCGCATCTCTACTATGCCGACCGCGTCTACGAGTTGCCGCTCGCCATCGTCGGCATCGCCATCGGTGTGGTCCTGCTTCCCGCGGTGTCACGCAGCGTGCGCGCCGGCGATGCGCTCGCCGTCACCGAAACCCAGAACCGCAGCCTGGAATTCGCGATGCTGCTCGCGGTGCCGGCCGCGGTGGCGCTGGCGGTGACACCGACGCCGATCGTCTCCGTGCTGTTCGAGCGCGGCGCCTATGCAGCGGCTGACACCGAGGCGACGGCAAACGCCTTGGCGCTGTTTGCGCTCGGGCTGCCCGCATTCGTGATGATCAAGGTTTTCTCGCCGGCCTATTTTGCCCGTGAGGACACACGCACGCCGATGATCTATGCGGGTATCAGCCTGACCGCCAACACCATCGGCTCCGTCGTCTTGTTTTTCTGGTTCCGCGAGATCGGTATCATGCCGCACCTGGGCATCGCGCTCGCCACCACGCTTGGGGGATGGCTCAATGCCGGGTTCTTGTGGTTCGGTCTAATGCGGCGGGGTTACTTCGCCGTCGATGCTCGTTCCAGGCGTAGCCTGCCGCTGATTCTGCTGGCGAGCCTCGCCATGGGCGGAGCGCTCGCCATCACCGCCGGTCTGCTTGCCCCCTGGCTTTCGAGCGGCCGGCCGTCGTTGGAACGCTGGACCGGATTGATCGCGCTGGTCGGCACCGGAGCCACCACCTATTTCGCGCTCGCCTACGGCCTCGGCATACTTCGCCTGTCGATGCTGGGGTCGATCACCGGCAAACGTGGATAGTCGGTCTGCGTGCTGTGTTCCACCTCGTTTGCCTCTTCAATCTCCGCGCAAATCTCGCTACACTCCAAACACATGTCCTGGAACATCATAATGCAGGCGCAGGCTAGCGCCGAAGGCGGAACAATCCGCCAAATTCTCTCCGTAATTCTTTCAGCGTTCGGCCTCGGCGATGGCTCGAAAGGCCGCAGACACCGTGCCGCCTTCACGGCCGCAGTCGTCGCGCTTGCCGCCAAGCTCAGCAAGTCGGACGGCGTCGCCCTCAAGATCGAGGAGCAGGTATTCGAGCACCGGTTTCCCGTCGACGAATCCGAAGTGGGCAATGTCCGCTGGCTTTATCGTCTCGCCGCACAGGACGTAGCCGGCTTCGAAACGTATGCCCGTGAGGTCGCTGCGGCGCTTGAAAACGAATCGGAGCTCCGGAAGGACATATTCGAGGCCCTGCTCCACATCGCCACCGCAGACGATGTGATGCACGAAGCCGAGGATCGCTACCTTTCGATTGTCGCCGGCATCTTCGGATATTCCGACCTGGAGTTCAGGGCCATGCGCGCACGCTTCGTGCATGACGCCTCCGATCCCTACATAATCCTCGGCATCTCGCACGACGCCAGCAACACCGAGCTGAAGGCGCATTACCTCAAGCTGGTGCGCGAGAACCACCCCGACACCCTCGCCGCCAAGGGCCTCGCCAGGGAACTTGGGGAACTTGCAGACCGCAAGCTCGCGTCGATCAATGCCGCTTGGGATGAGATCGCCCGGGAACGAGGCCTTTGAATGGATACGATCCTGTCGCCCGACAGCCCGCTCGTGGCGGCACTTCATCCCTCTCCCAACATCGGAGAACGCCGCGGCTACACGCGTCCCTATCTCATTATCCTCCATTATACCGGGCTTGAGAGCGTCGAGCACTCTATCGAGGTGCTGGCCGACCCGCGCTGCAAAGTGTCATGCCACTATGTCATCGCAGAGGATGGTCGAATTACCCAGATGGTTGCGGAAAGCGTGCGGGCCTGGCACGCTGGCGTCTCGTCCTGGAAAGGTGAGACCGACATCAACTCCACCTCGATCGGCATCGAGATCCAGAACCCGGGCCATAGCCGCGGCTATCCCGATTTCCCTCCATCACAGATGCAGGCGGTGCGCGATCTCTGCCTCGACATCATCTCGCGGCATGGCATGCTGCCGGAGCACGTCCTCGCGCATTCCGACATCGCCCCCATGCGCAAAGCCGATCCCGGAGAGAAATTCGACTGGGCCTGGCTGGCCGCTTCCGGCGTTGGCCACTGGGTTGAGCCGGAACCGCTTGCACCTGACCCTGCCCCGCTGGAACAGGGCGTGACCGGCGCCGCCGTCCAACGGATGCAGATCGATCTATCCGCCTATGGCTACGACATCGCCCCAACGGGGTGCTTTGCGGACCCGGACCTGTTCGTCGTCCGGGCTTTCCAGCGCCACTTCCGGCCGGCTCTTGTCGATGGGAAGTTCGATCGCTCGTGTGCCGTGACGCTGGCCCGGCTGCAAGCAGCCCTGCCCAGCCCGCTCCGCCCGGCGGCATGACCGGGATGACTGGCCCGCGGCATAGTGTTGAAATCCTGCCAGTCCACCGCTAAGACTTGCCGCCATGTTGCATCGCCGCGAACCGCTGATCATCGTGCGAATTACAGACCCGGCCGCCTGAGGGCGCCCGGGCATGCCTGCTGCCGTTCACATTCGATCAGCTTCATTCCGATGGCACGTCCATGACCAAGCCGACCACGGGTGCCGCGTCTGACAACGACGCCGGCGGCACCGCAACGCGAGATTGGGGCAAGACGCTCTATCTCCCGAAGACCGACTTCCCGATGAAGGCCGGGCTGCCCGAGCTCGAGCCGCGCCTGCTCAGGCGCTGGGACGAAACCGCGCTCTACGACAAGCTGCGCCAGACCGCCAAAGGCCGGCCCAAGTTCGTGCTGCACGACGGCCCGCCCTACGCCAACGGCAACATCCATATCGGGCATGCGCTGAACAAGATCCTCAAAGATCTCGTCGTCAAATCGCAGCAGATGCTGGGCGCCGATTCCAACTACGTGCCCGGCTGGGATTGCCACGGCTTGCCGATCGAATGGAAGATCGAGGAAGACGTCTACCGCGCCAAGGGCAAGGAGAAGCCGGACTTCTCCGATCCCAAAGCCATCGTCGCCTTCCGCCAGGAGTGCCGGGCCTACGCTGCGAAGTGGCTCGACATCCAGCGCGAGGAGTTCAAGCGCCTGGGCGTCGTCGGCGACTGGGCCCATCCCTATTCGACCATGGACTTCCGCGCCGAGGCCATCATCGCCCGCGAATTGTTGAAGTTCGCCGAGAGCGGCCTGCTCTATCGCGGCTCCAAGCCGGTCATGTGGTCGGTGGTGGAGAAGACCGCGCTCGCCGAGGCCGAGGTCGAATACCAGGACTACCAGAGCGACATGATCTGGGTGAAGTTTCCTGTGACCTCAAGCCAAGCTCTCGCGAACGGCGCAAGCGTCGTCATCTGGACGACGACGCCCTGGACCATCCCCGGCAACCGGGCGATCTCGTTCAGCTCCCGGATCGACTACGGCCTCTATGAAGTGACGAAGGCGCCGGACGGCAACTGGGCCAAGATCGGCGACAAGCTGGTTCTCGCCGACAAGCTGGCAGCCGACGTCATGAAAGCCGCCAAGGTCGAGGGGTACGAGAAACGGGGCGATGTCAACGCGCAAACGCTGAAGGCGGTGATTTGCCACCATCCCCTCCGTGCCCTCGGCTATGACTTCGACGTCCCCCTGCTCGACGGCGATCACGTCACCGACGACGCCGGCACGGGCTTCGTCCACACCGCGCCGGGCCACGGCGCCGACGACTACAACATCTGGACCGCCAGCCAGAAGGCGCTGCGCGACCGCGCCATCGACACCACGATCCCGTTCACCGTCGATGCCGATGGCGTGATGACCGACCAGGCCCCGGGCTTCACCGGCCGCCGCGTGCTGAAAGAGAACGGCGACAAGGGCGACGCCAACGATGCCGTCATCAAGGCCCTCGCCGAAGCCGGCATGATCATCGCGCGCGGCCGGCTGAAACATCAGTACCCGCATTCCTGGCGCTCCAAGAAACCGGTGATCTTCCGCAACACGCCGCAATGGTTCATCGCCATGGACACGCCTCTCCCGGCCGGTGCATTGCAGAACGGAGCCGGCGGCGACGGAAAAACACTTCGCCAGCTTGCCCTGACGGCCATCACGGAAACCGAATGGGTGCCTCAGTCCGGTCAGAACCGCATCACCGGCATGATCGAGAACCGCCCCGATTGGGTGGTCTCGCGCCAGCGCGCCTGGGGCGTGCCGATCGCCGTATTCCGCAATGTCGAGACCGATCAGGTGATCCCGGGACCGGGTTTTGCCGGAAATGCCGGGCTCGTCACTCGCATCGAGCGCGAGTTTGCCGACCACGGCGCCGACGTCTGGTTCGAGCCCGACGCGAAGACGCGATTTCTCAAAGGCATCGTGCCCGACGCAGAGCTGGACCAGTGGGATCAGGTGAAAGACGTGCTGGACGTCTGGTTCGATTCCGGCTCCACGCATGCCTTCACGATGGAAGATCCGCAGATGTTTCCGGGCCTCGCCGGCATCAGGCGCAAATATGCCGGCGGCCCGGACCGCGTCATGTACCTCGAAGGCTCCGATCAGCACCGCGGCTGGTTCCACTCCTCCCTTCTCGAAAGCTGCGGCACCCGCGGACGCGCGCCCTACGACGTCGTGCTCACGCACGGCTTCGTGCTCGACGAGAAAGGGCAGAAGATGTCCAAGTCTCTGGGCAACGTCGTCGCTCCGCAGGATGTCATGAAGACATCGGGCGCCGACATCCTGCGCCTCTGGGTGGCGGCATCGGACTATTCCGACGATCTGCGGATCGGACGCGAGATCCTCAAGACCTTCGTCGAGACCTACCGCAAGCTGAGGAACACGGTCCGCTGGATGCTCGGCGCCCTCGCGCACTACCATCCAGACATCGACAGGATTGCGTTCGCCGACATGCCGGAGCTCGAACGGCTGATGCTGCACCGTCTCAACGAGCTCGATGGCGAGATCCGCAAGGCGTACGCGGAGTACGACTACCGCAAAGTCGTCGCGGTGCTGGCGCAGTTCCTGAACACCGACCTGTCGGCATTCTATTTCGACATCCGCAAGGACGCGCTCTATTGCGATGCGCCCTCCAGCGTCACGCGCAAGGCGGCCCTCACCGTCATCGATGAATTGTTCCGCTGCACCTGCCTGTGGCTCGCGCCGATCCTCTCGTTCACGGCGGAGGAAGCCTGGCTCAGCCGTCACGGCGACGCCGCTGCATCAGTCCACCTGCAAACGTTCCCGGCCGTGCCGGCAGCCTGGCGTGATACGGCACTCGATCAGCGCTGGGACAAAATCCGCCGAGTACGTCGCGTTGTGACAGGCGCGCTGGAACTGGAGCGGGCCGGAAAGCGGCTCGGCTCGAGCCTGGAAGCAGCCCCCGTTGTCTACATCTCCGACACCGACCTGCTCTCTGCATTGCAAGGCGTCGATTTCGCGCAGGTCTGCATCACCTCCGGCATCGACGTGCGTGAGGGAACGCCGCCTGACGACGCCTTCAGGCTGCCGGACGTATCGGGCGTCGGCGTCGTGCCGGTCCGCGCTTCGGGCAAAAAATGCGCCCGCTCCTGGCGCTATACCGACGACGTCGGCTCGGATCCCGACTATCCTGATCTCTCCGCGCGCGATGCCGCAGCGATGCGCGAGATCGATGCCATGACATAGCCTCAGGCTTCCCTGGCGCGTGCTGCGATCAGGGCTGCAAGCTCGGCGAAGCTTGCAGCCCTCGTGAAGCTGTCGAGCGGCAGCGATACGCCCGCTGCCTGCTCGATCCGGTTGCGCAGCTCGAACGAGGAGAGGGAATCGATCCCGGCGTCCGAAAGCCTTTCAATTCCTCTCAATTCCGCAGCCGGCATCCGCAAGACGCGAGCCGCTTCTCCGTAAGCGAGATCGAGCGCAGCATTCATCAGGTCTGCACCGGAAAGCTCGTGAAGACGCCCCGGCGCTCCCACAGCCGCGCGCCCCTCATGCCCCGTCAGTTGCGCCAGCCTCGGCGCACGCGCAATTGGCGGATGCGTCGCCGCCAGCCGCGGCCAGTCCGCAGCCGCGATCATGATGTTGGGCGCATCGCAATCCAGCGCTGCCGCAAGCATCCCGAGCGCCTTCTGATTGCCGATGCCATGCCAGCCTGCAGATTGAAGATAACGCGTCATGCCATCGCTGCGCGCCACGTAACCGGCTTCGCCCAACGCGCCCCAATCGATCGAGATGCCCGGAATGCCGCGGCTCCGCTGCCATTGCGCAAACGCGGAAAGAAAGCCGTTGGCGGCCGCATAGCTCGCTTGCGCAGGCCAGCCAACGACGCCGGCCAGCGACCCGAACGAGACGAAGAACTCGAGGTCGCATCCCGCGTCGACGACGGCATTCGTCAGGTTCACGACCCCGGCAACCTTCGGCGTCATCACGCGCGCGAGGCGCTGGTCGGTCACATCGCTGATAAGCGCATCATCGTAGGCGACAGCCGCATGAACGAGTCCACGCAACGGTTTGCCTGAACCCGACAACACGCGAACAGCGTCAATAACCGCGTCTGCATCGGCGACATCGAGCGCAATTGTTTCGAGACGGTCATCCCCTTCCACATGATCGGGATTGCGCGACGCCAGCACGACTCGCCCGGCGCCCATGTCCGCCAGCCACCGCCCGACGGCAAGGCCGAAGCCCCGCGTGCCGCCCGTGACGAGATAAGTGCCGTTTCCGTCGAGCCGCCCTTTCCCCGACAAAGCGCTGCGGACCGGCAGATCCGCCGCCGAAAGCCGCACCACAATCTTTCCGATATGATCGCCGTCGGAAAACGCGCGAAACGCCGATTGAATGTCGCCCGCTTCGTACACGCGCACCGGAAGCGGCTGCAGCGTGCCGTCAGCAAAGAGCTCCAGCAGTTCCGCCATCATCTCATGAATGCTGTCAGGACGATCGATCAGCATCGCCGCCAGATCGACGACGTGGAACGAACCATTCCGCCGAAGGCTTTGCAGACCGATGGCGCTGTCGGAAAGAACATCGCGTTTCCCGATCTCGATAAATCTTCCGTAGGGGGCCAGACACGCCAGCCCCTTGTCGATGAACGGCCCCTGCAGCGCGTTGAGGATCACATCGGCGCCGCGCCCATCGGTCACGCGCAGCACATCATCTGCAAACGCCAGGCTGCGCGAATCGAAGATGTCAGCAATACCGAGCGATCGCAGACAGGCGCGCTTTTCATCCGTTCCCGCTGTAGCGATCACGCGCGCGCCCGCGTGCCTCGCAACGTTCACGGCCGCCAGCCCGACGCCTCCAGACGCGTTCTGGATAAGGACGGTTTCGCCTGCCGCGAGCCGAGCGGAACGGATCAGCGCCGCGTACGCCGTCAGATAAGCGGACGCCAGCCCGGCCACGTCCTCGTCCGCCAGATCGTCCGGAGCCGGATAAAGCGACGAAACCGGCGCCACGATGGACGAGCGCAACACACCGCGTCCCATCCCGAATACCCGGTCGCCGACGGTCCAGCCATCGCTGTCTGGACCAACAGCCCGCACCACACCACAGAACTCCAAACCGAGCGCCTCGACCGGCGGCGTCCGCTCCGCGTGATCCGGCAGCAATCCGCTGACGGCCATCACGTCGCGGAAGTTGAGCCCGACTGCCTTGATCTCGATTTCCGCCTCGCCGTACCCCGCCTGCGGCCGCTGACACTGCTGCCAAGCCAGCGAGCCGGGCCCGGCAGCGCCAAGGCGCCGTAGCGCATATCCCTGGCCGCGCCCGAGCCGCTGCGATGATACCGAACGAGCCGGAAGCTCTGCCGCCGTCGTCTCCACGAGCCGCGGCACCTGCACATCCCGCCCACGAATGACGAACTCAGTCTCGGAAGTCTTCGATCCCAGGACATCGAAAAGTGCAACAGGATCGCTGAGCGTCGCCTCATCGATATCGACAAGACGCATGTCGATGTCCGGCAACTCGAGCGCGATCGTCCGCGCTGCGCTCCACATGCCTGCACCCGCTAGGCCGCTTTCCTCCAGACCGCGAGCCCCAATCGTCAGAATCCAGACGGATCCAACCCGATCGGATGACTCTGCAAGCGCCTGCCCCAGCGCGATCAAAGCCGCGGCTTGCCGCTCCGCATGTTCTACGAGAGAGCAAGATATCAGCTCGGATCGTGAAGCAACCAGCACGATGCCGGCAGGCGCCCCGGACGAAGCCGTCTCGGCAATACCGGCGGCAATTGCATCGCGTTGCTGCGCCATACCTTCCAAGCCGGCCAGCGTCACCAGCCGAACATTTGCACCCTTGCCTTTCGATGCGGACGCAAGAGTGTCGGCGTCTTCACCGCTGCCTATCCAGAGCCAGATCCCATCGCCGGCCGACGATGCGGCCGACCCCGCCCGCTCCACCGGCTCCAGAACCTCGTTGTAGAACCGCGCGGCGTGCGGAGCATCCTCGACATCGGATCGCCACCGCGAGCGCGCATGCACCCCCAGCAGGCGGCACGCGCCCATCAACGATCCGTTGTCGGATTGCGCTTCGATCGAGACATCGGCCAGCAGGCCGATATCCTGAACGAGCCGAAGCGTCGCTGTGGCGCGAGCAGACCCGCCAACATCACCGAAAGCAACGACGCGGTCGATGGCAGCAGGAAGCAGCGCCGGCAGCGAGTGATCATCGGATAGGCCCGCTGCTGCCTGCACAATCATGAGCTGCATGGCACAATCGAGCGTGCGTGGATCGAAACGCAATCTCGGCAGGTTCGATGCAGGAGGCAGGATCGAAATAACTCCGGCGGCTGATGAAACGCCTAAAGCGATATGCTTCAACCCTCGGAACTGATCCTTCCATCCATATCCGGATTGCGCGGCACGCCGGTAGAATGCTGCCGGATCAAGCGGCTCCACACCCGCCTCGTCGCAACAAGCACATGCATGCATCTCACGCGCCTGAGACTCCGTCGCCGCATACGCCGTCGCCTCGGCGCGAAGCTGCCAGTCGCCCGACCCATCGCGCAATCGCGAATGAACCGTCAGCCTTCTGCGTTCGGGCATATATGCCGTCACGAGCTGGATCTCGTCGCCCGCTCCAAGATAGAGCCCTGCCGGAAAGCGCACGTCAATCAGTTCCACATCGGGAACAGCCAGGACCACGCTCGCCGCAGCGACAAGCATCTCGATGTAGACGGCAGCCGGCACCAGGCACGAACCCTCGATGCGATGTCCCGCCAGCCACCCGTGCGTCGCCAGGCTGAGTTCAGCCGTCCATGTTGGGCGCGGACCGGAATCGGGCATTCCGAGCAGCGGATGCAGCACCGCCGACCGCAGCGCCCGCCGGGCCTCTTCCGGCTCGTGCCAGTAGGTCTCCTCCGACCACGGACGCAATGGCAACGAGACCCGGCGCGCATCGGAACCAGCCACACCACGCCAATCGATCTCGACGCCGGCAACCCAAAGCTGGGCTGTCGCAACCGCGATCGACGTCAGATCCCCCCAGCGCCGGTCGAGGGAAGTGACAGTGACGACATCGCGAGCGTTGGCTGCCGCGATAGCAGCCGTCATCGCAGACAGCGTACGGTGCGGACCCAGTTCGACGAACACGTCGCCCCCCAGCTCCAGCGCCGTCTCGACAGCACGCTGATAATGCACCGGTTGTCTCAGGTTCTGCCACCAGTAGTCCGCATCGAACCGCGTATTGAGCTCACCCGTGACGGTCGACACGACAGGCAGCGATAGTGCGTCGGTATCGAGCGTGCCGACGTCAGCCTTGAACACATCTTCGACAGGATCGAACCAGCTCGAGTGATAGGCGAAGTCGAGCGCCAGCCTGCGGGCAAGCACAGTCGGGTGTGTCCGCTCGAGAGCCGCGATCAACTCGTCGATCGCACCTTCCTCCCCGGTAAGCGTCACCATGTTCGGTGCATTGTAACCGCCGATCTCGATTGATCCGTCAGTGGGAAGGAGCTCCCTCATTTCATCCGCGCCGAGACCGATGGCGGCCATCGTGCCCCGCCGATCGACTGCGCCGCGGATCAGCCCGCGGTGCGTCACAAGCTTCGCAACCGACGCTTCCCTGATCCCACCGGCCAGGAAGGCGGCTGTCACCTCACCGAAACTGTGCCCGAGCACGATATCGGGCCGGACCCCATTGCGACGCCAGATGTTCGCGAGCCCGGTCTGAAATGCAAACATCACGGCAGGCGTAATCGCGGCATCATCGATGTGGCTGTCAGCCTCGTCGGCCATCAGCTCCGCCATCACCGACCAGCCGCCGACCGGCACGAAATGTCGGTCGAAGTGCTCGATGGTCTTGCGGAAAACAGGCTCTGTCCTAATCAGCTCTCGGCCCATCTCCCACCACTGCCCGCCTTGGCCGGTCATGGTGAAGGCGATCTTGCGCTTACTCTGCGCAATGCCTGAAATGATCTGCGGCGCAGCCCTGCGATCAGTCAGCGGAAAATCCCGACCTTCCGCCATGCACTCGAGCCGCTCCCGCAATTCGTCCATCGTTGACGCGATGATGACGGAGCGATGAGAAAAATGATCCAGCCGCTGCGACAGCGCGGCAGCAACCTCGCGGAGGCTGGCATCGGCGAGCAGCCCCCCCGGTTCAAGCGCACCCGACAACGCCGCAGCAAGCTTCTGCAGATGAGACTGAGACGGAGCGGAGAGCGGTAGGGGCAACGGCCGGACCTCACCGCGCGCCGACGATACCCGCCCCATTCCTCCCGCTGTCGACATCTTACCGCTTGACCCACCCGCGCTGCTGAGAACCACGCAGGCGTTGGTGCCGCCGAATCCGAACGAATTGACGAGGGCGTGAAGCGGGCGACCGTCTGCCGCCAGCGGCACGAATTTGTCCGCAACCTGAAGGTTCAGTTCATCGAACGCAATCGACGGATTGGGACGCTCGTATCCAAGGCTTGGCGGAACCTGCCGATGATGCATCACAAGCGCCGCCTTGATCAGCCCTGCGATACCGGCTGCAGGCTCCAGATGGCCGATGTTGGTCTTGGCAGAGCCAATCAGCAACGGCCCCAATCTCTCCGGACCGCCGAACACGCTGCCGATCGCCGTCGCCTCGATGGGATCGCCGACCGGCGTTCCCGTGCCGTGCGCTTCCGCATAGTCCAGTTCGCCCGGCCCGATGTCAGCCTGGGCCGCCGCCTTCCGCAGCATCGCGATCTGCGCCTCGCGGTCCGGCTCCGTGATGGTGCCGGTCGCACCATCCTGGTTGACGGCCGTCGCCTCGATCACGGCGTAGATCCGATCTCCTGCCGACTCCGCATCTTCGAGCCGCTTCAAGACGACGACGCCGACACCCTCGCCACGCACGAAACCATCGGCACGCGCATCGAAGGCGCGGATGCGGCCGCTCGGCGACAGCATGCGCGCCCGGCAGAACGTCAGGAACATCCGCGGATCGAGCAGGATGTTCACGCCGCCCGCCAGCACCGCGCCGCATGTACCGTCAGCGAGATAGCGGCAGGCGATATCGACAGCCACCAGCGACGACGAGCACGCCGTATCGACCCCCATGCTGGGGCCGCCAAGGTCGAGCCGGTTTGAAATCCGATTGGCGACGATCGACAGCGCCGTGCCTGTCCCCGCCTGAATATCACCTGGCCCACGCCGATAGCGTTGCATCAGGCTGTAATCGGCGTTCGACAACCCCACGACAACGCCGGCGCTGGCCGCCCTCAGCGCGCTGACGGGCATCATCGCATCCTGGGCGGCCTCGACCGCCACCTGCAGCAGAATGCGCTGCTGGGGGTCCATCGCCTCCACCTCGCGTGGACTGAGCCCGAAGAAGCCCGGATCGAAACGCCTGATCTCTTCCAGGAACCCACCCCATTTGCAGTACGAGCGATCGGGGCGCTCCCCGCTGGGATCGTAGAACCCGTCCAGGCTCCACCGATCCGGGGGAATTTCGCCGATCGCGCACCGGGCGCTGCTCAGCAGCGACCAATAGCCGGCCGGGTCCCTGACACCGCCAGGAAACCGGCAACCAATGCCGACGATGGCAATGCGGGACAAACGGGCCTCTCAAGGTTTGAGACTGCGTGGGACGGGCGGCGATTGCCAATCGTGTAAATATCCGAATATATGAATGCAAGGTGCGACCCGCCCAGCTAGACAGTCAGCGGCAGCTTGGGTCACAGTACCGCTGCATGATCCAGGCGGCGACCTTTGCGGAAACGCCGTTCAGTCGAAGGTAAAGAGGGACGCGGACACAAGGGCATGACATGGCTCCAGCAAATCCAGGCGATCGAAGCCCTGGAAGACGGCGAATTCGACGCCGGTCTCGTCGCCGAGCTGGAGCAGGCCGATAGCTCCCACCTGCGCCCGATCCGGTTTTCAACCCCGACCTTCAAGGAATACGCGACCGGCGAGCTCCAAGGGTGCGGCAAGAACTCGTTCCCGGCCTTTTCCGTCACCGCCGGCGCTTGCGCCCTGGACTGCGACCACTGCCAGGCCAAGATCCTGGAGCCGATGATTCCCGCCACCACGCCCGAAACGCTCGACCGCAAGGTCAGAGACCTGGTCCTGCTGCAGGACCTCCAGGGCTTCCTGCTGTCCGGCGGCTCCAACCGGCGCAACGAGATCAAGTATGAGAAGTTTCTGCCGGTCGTGGAACGGCTGAAACGCGACTTCCCGCATCTCAAGGTCGCGATCCATTCGGCCTTGCTCGACGAGCCACGCGCCAGGGCAATGGAAAGCGCCGGCGTCGACACCGCCATGATGGACGTCATCGGGTCGCAGGAGACCATCCGCGAGGTCTACCACCTCGACCGCACCGTCGACGAATTCGAAGCGACGCTCGCGGCCCTTTGCAGCAGCCGCATGGAGGTAGTCCCCCACATCGTCATCGGTCTCCACTACGGCCGGATCCTGGGTGAAGCCAATGCGCTCGACATCTGCGCACGCCACGACATTCATTCACTGGTGCTGGTCGTCGTCATGCCGTTCTACGCAAAGCCCGGTACCTACGCGACGCCGTCCACCGGCGACATCGGCCGCATTTTCTTCGAAGCAAGGAACAGATTGGCCCACAAGCAGGTCTTGCTGGGTTGCGCACGCCCCGCCGGCATGCACAAGCGCGTGACGGATGCCTACGCGGTCATGGCTGGGCTGGATGGCATCGCGTTTCCGGCCGACGGCGCCGTTGCACTGTGCGAAGCGATCGGGCGTCCCTTTGAGCAGCAGCATGCGTGCTGCTCGATCAAGATCGGCGGCAACCTCAAGGCGCGGCCCATGGTTGCGGCTTGTGCGGGCTAGGAATGTGAAATGAGCTGTTTGAAACGCGAAATCGCGCTGCCGTCCGCCATGGGAGCGGCCGGCATCGACTTCAACGCCTTTGACGCGATGGAGCCCCGGAAACCGGCTTCGACGCCGCGCGAGGCGCGCAACGGCGGACGGGTCAAGCTCGCCAATGTGCCCCCGGAAGGCGTCTATCTGCCCAACAACAACCGGCTGGCGCCGCACATGCGCTCGCCCGAGTATGTGCAGATGTCGACAGCGGCCGCGATCACGCTCGGCATCATGCCCGGCAGGATGTTCGGCTGTTCGTGCACGCGCTGCCTCAACCTGCTTCTGACCTACCCCGAAGGCTGCCGCGCCAACTGCGCCTATTGCGGGCTCGCCCGTCATCGTGAGGCCGACCGCGACTACGCCGACCGCAATTTCATCCGTGTCGACTGGCCGGCCGTGCCGATGGCCCAGATCGTGGAAAAAGTGGCGCGCGACGGTGAGGCCACCCCGTTTCACCGCATGTGCATCTCCATGATCACGCATCCGAATTCGGACGCCGATACTGTAACCGTGCTGAAGTCGTGGACCGACCGCGTCGATCCTTCGACGGTCCCCGTTTCCATCCTGTCGAACCCGACCACGATGACGCGCGCGGACGTCAAGCGCCTGAAAGGCCTCGGCGCCGACATCTTCACTGTCGCGCTCGATGCCGCCACGCCGGAAATCTTCGATCGCACCCGCGGCAAAGGCGTTCAGTCACCGCATTCGTGGGCCAAATATTGGGAGATTCTGGAGGACGCACGCGACATCTTCGGCCCCGAGAAGTTCGGTGCACATATCATTGTCGGGATGGGCGAGACGGAAGCCGATGTCCTCAAGCTGGTCCAGCGTCTCGTCGACATGGGCGGCCACAGCCACATGTTCTGCTTCTTCCCGGAGAAGGGCTCGCTGATGGATCACCTGCCGGCGACGCCGCGTGACCAGTGGCGGCGCGTGCAGCTCGCCCGCTATCTGATCGACTACCGCGGTGTCCGGGTTGATCAGATGCGGTTCGACGAATTGGGGCGCGTATCCGACTTCGGCATCCCGCAATCCGAGCTCGACACCATCATAGACCAGGGCCTCGCGTTTCGCACCTCCGGCTGCCCGGGCAAGGTACGCGAGGACCTCTCCGCCTGCGACCGTCCCTACGGCGACTCGCCGCCGTCGAACATCGCCAGCTATCCGTTCCAGCCCGGCCCCGCCCACCTGCGCAAGATACGCCACCAGCTCGGCATGGAGAAGCCGGACGAGGCGTACGAGGAAGGCGAGGAGCTCGAAAACCCGGTGCAATGAACCGGTTGCATGGAGCGGAATTCTACTGGTGTGATGATCGAGAAATTCACCATATCAAGCAGCGAGGTCGTGAGCGAATTTCTCGATCTGAATCACACCAGCAAGTCTATGATTCTAGTGTCCCTTTTGATTCTGAAGTTCACTTGGGACGCAAACCTCATGGTGTGGCGAACTTCAGAATCGGGACACTAGCGGCAGACTGCACGTGCGGCTCACAACAAGCGCGGCGCAAACCGTCACCTAGAGAGGCGACGCCTTTCAACGCACCGCTCGACTCGTTCTTTGTGGTCTCTCCCCGCGCTATCCCTTATGACCAGGCGCAGAGCAACCAGAGCCGGGAAAGAGGGCCGGACATGCTGAAGTATGCAATTGCGTTTCTGTTAGGCGGAATTTTCGGGACGGGTTTCGGAGTTGCGTTGGGCTTCTTCGCGTTTCCCTTCGTATTCCCGCCGCCGCCGGCCGCAGAGACGCTTGCCGCCGTCGACAAGTCGTCCGCAGTGATTGCACAGGGTACGTTCATTCACGCCAATCCGTCCGACCCGATACATTGGGGCAAAGGCAGCGTTGAGGTCCGCCCGACCAGCGTTTTCCTGAAGGAGGACTTCGAGGTCGGGCCCGGCCCGAAGTACCACGTCTATCTGGTCCCGAAGTCTCCGGTCCGCGCTTCAAGCGATCTGGACAATCAAATGTTTGTCGATCTGGGCCGGCTGCGTTCATTCAAGGGCAGCCAGCGTTACGCCATTCCCGCTGGTCTCGATCTGAAGACGTACGGCAGCGTCATCATCTGGTGCGAGCAGTTCTCCGTCCTCATCTCGCCCGCCGACTTGAAATTCACGGCACGATAGGCATGACAGTCGACTTCCGCGTGATCGACACCGGCGTGCGCGACGGCCGTGCACAGATCGCCTTCGACGAGGCGTTGATCGAATTGCATCGCCAGGGCCGCTCGCCCGACACTGTTCGGTTTCTGCGGTTTCCTCCGACTGTGCTTGTCGGTCGGCATCAGGCCGTCAGCCATGAAGTGAAGCTCGACCACATCAAAGCCAATGGCATCGGCCTTGTCAGGCGCATTACCGGCGGCGGCGCGATCTACCTCGATCCGCGCCAGGTCGGATGGGAGATCGTGCTGTCCCGCAAGCGGCTGCCGATGGCCACGCTCGGAGATTACACGCGCGCCATCTGCGATGCTGTGGCCCACGGTCTTTCGCAACGCTTCGAGATCGATGCCCGCTTCCGGCCGCGCAACGATATCGAGGTGGACGGACGCAAGATCTCAGGCACAGGTGGCTTTTTCGACGGCGACACGTTGATCTACCAGGGCACCGTACTCGTCGATGTCGATCCCGCGGCGATGATGGCGTGCCTCAATGTCCCGCAGGCGAAGCTTGCCAAACGCGAGCTCGATAAGGCGGAAGCACGGATAACGACATTGAAAGCATTGCGCGGCGTAGCACCGTCCGTGACCGCGGTGCAGGACGCCGTGCTGCTCGGGCTGCGGGAAAAGCTCGGCATCGCGCTTCATCCGGACCAGCCATCGCCGGACGAGGAAGCACTGGCCATCCGCCGCCACGACGAAGAGATCGGCACCGACGAGTTCGTATTCGAGATCGATCAGCCGGGCGGCGCCGACGTCTTCGATGCCACCTGTGCCACAGCCGGCGGGACCATCGCTGCCCACGTCCGGCTCGAAGGCACCGGCAATGCCCGCCGTATCCGCGAGATCCTGCTGACCGGCGACTTCTTTGTCACTCCGCCACGGATCGTGCACGACCTCGAAGCAGCATTGCGGGGAACGATTGCTGTCGAGGCAGGCGGCGCTGTCGATCGCTTCTTCGCAAAGACGAAGCCGGATCTCCTGAGCGCGGCTCCTGCCGATTTCCGAGCGGTTGTCGAAGCGGTTATGGAACGCGCCACGACAGGCAGGCCATGAAGCACGTCTCCGTTATCCAGCATACCCAATCGGAATGGCTCGGCCATATCGAGGACCATCTCGAGGGCCGCGGCATCCGCTTCGGCTATAGCCGCCCCTTCACGGCCGGCGGCAACCTGCCGGATGCCATGACGATCGGTGACGGACTGATCCTGCTCGGCGGCGGCCCCTGGGGAGCCGCAACAAGCGACTGGCTGCTTCCGGCGCTGGACGAGGAGGTTCGCCTCACACGGGCTTGCCTGATGCTCGGCAAGCCTGTGATCGGCATCGGCACCGGCAGCCAGATCCTCTCGCTCGCCGCCGACGGCAAGGCAGCACAATACCCGCTGACGTTTTCAGTGGGCGAAGCCATTCGCGTGCGACACGATGCCCTGTCCGGTTTCCTGCCCGAACGCTTCCCGCTTGTCGTCTATATGCGCGACCGTCCCATCCCCCCAGGCTACGCAGACATCCTGGCCACCGACGAAGCGGGCCATCCGGCACTGTTCCAGATCGGCAGCAACGCCTTCGGCTTCACCGGACATCCCGGATTGCGCCCGGCCATGATCGAGGATCTGATCATGGAAAGCGATGACACGCCGCCGGAATGCGCCGAAACGCTGTCACGGCTCGGCCCTGTCAGCCACCGCCTCGAGGATGCGCTGGTGCCGATCATGACAGGACTGGTCAAGGCGGCCGGCTGGATGGACGGCTGACGCCTCGGGCGTCCAAGTCGCGCCCTGCCGCCATTGACAGCATCCGGCGCATATAGCATTCAAGAATTCGAATATTTGCTTGGATTGGCCGCCAGCCGGGACTAGCCTTATAAATGGGCCCGCCCGGCACGATCGGATGCATCAGTCCCAGCGACCACAGGCGCTGGCACACGGCTGAGCCCGCAAGCCGGAGGTCCCCAGGAGGAACGCATGGCCCGTAAGCTCTTGATTGTCATGGCGAATACAGATCCTCGCAACGGTGAGGAACTGGGTGCGCCGATCTTTCAGGCTTCTGTGGCCGCTGCCATGGACTATGACGTCGAGGTCATTTGCACCGCGACCGCCGGACGGCTGATGAAACAGGGCGTCGCCGAAAAGCTCGTGGTGAAAGAAGGTTCGCCAAAGACCGTCTACGATTTCATCAAGGATGCCCACGAGGCCGGCGTGAAGTTCTATTGCTGCTCGCCGAATCTCGACCTGTTCAACATGACCAAGGACGATCTGATCCCCGAATGCGCCGGCATCGTCGGCGGCGCTCATCTGATCGAGGAGGTGATGGAGGGCGACTGCAAGGTGCTGACGTACTAAAGATGGGCGAAGGGCGAATAGGGAGTAGCGAATAGGGAACAGCGAGTAACGGACGCCGGGTCGGATCGGCCCTAATCGCTACTCGCTACTCGCTATTCACTTCTGAGCAATGGCAGACGGACACACATCTTCCCGTGTACAGGACTTCATCGGCGACCCGGTGAGCGACAAGCCGGCCGTGCCGCGCGCGAAGCTGGAAGCGATCTTCGACGATCTCCAGAGTGACCTCAGGTTCGATCATGAGCTGAACGGCTGCCTCAACTGCGGTATCTGCACGGCAACCTGTCCGGCTGCGCACTATTACGACTTCTCGCCCCGCGAGATCGTGCAATTGCTTTGGACGGAAAACCTGGAAGGCATCTACGATGCCATGCAGGAAAAGATCTGGAGCTGCGCACAGTGCTACACCTGCGCCGCCCGATGTCCGTTCAAGAACTCTCCCGGCGGGCTCGTGATGCTGATGCGTGAGGTCGCCATCAAGCACCAGATGCAGTCGGCCAAGGACGTTCTGCGTCCCTTCTCGCGTGTCATGCTGAAACTGGTGTCGACCGGCAATCAGCTCGCGCCCGATATGATCAACCCGCAGCATTTCGCGGACTGGGGTCCCAATCTCTCGAAGGTTGAAGCGCCGCTGAAGCTGCTGCGCAAGGCAATTCCAATGGCGACTCTCAATACCACCGAGACCGCCTGGGAAGTGAACCTCAAGACCTCCGTCGAGCTCTATACCATCTGGGAAATGACCGGCGTGCTCGACCAGCTCGAAGGTATCGACGAGAACCTCTTCGATGTCATCACTGATTTCATGGAAGAAAAACGCGAAGACTGGAACGACTACCTCGAGGAGCAGGAGGAGGACTGAGACGGCTCTCATCCTTCCTGTTGGACATTCTTGCGGGACAAGCCGCGCGAGGCACGCAATGGCAAAGGTCAAGTACAGGTCGCCGAGAGGCTACGGCGACGCGACGCCCTACCTCCGGGTCGCCGACGCCGCGGCGGCAATCGACTTCTACAAGACCGCCTTCGGCGCGAAGGAGCGCTATCGGCTCTTGATGCCGGGCGGGATCATCGGCCATGCCGAGCTCGACTTCGGAAAATCGCGCATCATGCTGTCGGACGAATTTCCCGACATGGGCATTCTCGGCCCCAAGTCGCTTGGCAATACCACCTGTACAGTTTCGCTTTACGTCGCCGACGCGGATGCCGTTTTCGAACAGGCCATAAACGCCGGCGGCACTGTAAAGCGGCCGTTGACGGACGAATTCTACGGCGACCGGACCGGCCAGATCGAAGACCCCTTCGGCCACGTCTGGTCCATTCAGCAAAGGCTTGAGGACGTCAGTCCAAAGAAGATGCAGAAGCGCCTTGACGCAATGGTCTCAACCGGGATCGACAAGCCGATTGCCCGGCCCAGCAAGAAATCGAAACCGAAAGGGTAACGCCATGACCAGGGAAAATGGTGGCGAACGTTTCACCGGACACGGCAGCGAATGGCGGCCATCCAATCTGTCGCCGGTCGAGGCTCAGATGGCGACCGCCTGGGTCGAGCAGAAGATCGACAAGCGTTCGATGCTGACCAACAAGGACCGCGTCGAGGACGTACGCGATGCCATGTGGCAGCTCGAGAAGGACGGCCAGATCGTCGTCCACCGCATCCGCGACGAGCACAAGCCGGTCGAGGTCAAGACCCTGTTCGGCTGGACCAAGCGGATCCCCACCAACCAGCTCTGGCATCACAAGAGCTGCGGCCAGTGCGGCAACATCCCCGGCTATCCGGTCTCGTTGCTCTGGCTCATGAACAAGATGGGCATCACCTATCTCGACGAGACCGACCAGACGAGCTGCACCGCCTGGAACTACCACGGCTCCGGCATCGGAAATCTGGAAAGCCTCACCGCCGTTTTCCTCCGCAACTTCCATCAGGCCTATGTCGCGGCCAAGGCGCAGGGCCTGCCGGACGGCTACTACTACCCGCTGGTTCACTGCGGGACCTCGTTCGGCAATTACAAGGAGGTGCGCCAGTTCCTCATCCACTCCGCCAAGTTGCGCGAGAACGTCACCAAGATCCTCGCCAAGCTCGGCCGGCTCGTCGATGGCAAGCTTCTGATTCCCGAAGAGATCGTGCATTACTCCGAGTGGCTGCACGTGATGCGCAACGAAATCAGACAGCATCAGGTGCTCGACGCTTCAAAGGTGCGCGCCACCATCCATCCCGCCTGCCACGTCTACAAGATGGTGCCCGAGGACGCGATCTACGACGACGATATCCTCGAGGGCAATCGCGTTGCCGTGTCGACCGGCGTCATCCAGGCGCTCGGCGCCGACGTGATCGACTACAAGACCTGGTATGACTGTTGCGGGTTCGGCTTCCGCCACATCATCTCCGAGCGCGAGTTCACCCGCTCGTTCGCCATCGACCGCAAGATCCGCGTCGCCGTCGAGGAGGCAAAAGCCGACGTGATGATCGGTCATGACACCGGCTGCATCACCACGCTCGACAAGAACCAGTGGATCTCCAAGGCGCAGGGCGAAGGCAAAGGCGTCGAGCTGCCGGTGATGGCGGATTGCCAGTTCGCTGCGCTCGTCTGCGGCGCGGATCCCTACAAGATCGTGCAGACGCATTGGCACGCGAGCCCCATCGAGAAACTGATGGAGAAGCTCGGCATCGACTGGCAGGCAAAGAAAGCCGGGTTCGAGACTTACCTTAAGGAAATCCAGTCCGGAGCGACGCCCGATCAGCTTTACGATCCGCGGCTGCGCATTACGTCCGGCCCGGGTTTCAAGCCGATCAGGCGCGAAGTGATCCCGCCGCCGCCGGCGGAATAGTCGGCGCATGGGGTCCCTTGCCGCCGCCGCATGGTGGCCGGCGGAAGGCCCCAGGTGAGAACGAACCCTTCGCGCCCGGCCGTAAAGCCCTTTCATTCCCCGCCCCTCCCCGACCGGAGAGTGGAGGAGGAAACGGAGAGAACATGAACAAGCCTATTCTCATCGTTGGCGGCGGACCGGCTGGCCTTGCGGCGGCACACGCGGTTGCCTCCATCGGACAACAATCCGTACTCGTGGAGAAGACGGATATCCTCGGCGGAGCGCCAATCCACTCCGGCTACGCCAAGCTTGTCCCGTCAGGCCAATGGGCCAGGGATGCGATCGGCGGCATGGTGAGCCGGGTGGAGAACAACGGCTTGATCGAGAAGAAGCTCAAGACCGTGGTGAAGAGCTTTTCAGGCGCGCCCGGCGCATTTGTCGCCGAACTGTCCGACGGCTCCAGGGTCGAAGCCGGCGCCACCATCCTCGCCACCGGCTTCACTCACTTCGACTCGGTGAACAAACCCGAATGGGGATTCGGCCTATTCCCCGACGTCGTCACCACCACGCAGGTCGAGCAGATGATTTCCTCCGGCACGGGCGTGCGCTGCCCGTCCGACGGCAGGAAACCGAAACGTGTCGCAATCCTGCTTTGCGTCGGCTCGCGCGACCGGCAGATCGGGCGCGAATGGTGCTCCAAGATCTGCTGCACGGTCTCCGCCAACCTGGCGATGGAGATCCGCGAGGAGCTGCCCGACTGCCACGTCTACATCTATTACATGGATATCCGCACCTTCGGCCTCTACGAGACCGACTACTACTGGCGCAGCCAGGAGGAGTTCAAGGTCAAGTACATCAAGGCCCGCATCGCCGAAGTCACGAGCGACGGCCGGCAGGTCATCGTCAAGGGCGAGGACACCTTGGTGAAGCGGCCGATCACGATCCCCTTCGACATGGTCGTGCATGCCATCGGCATGGACCCCAACGTCGACAACATGACGCTGTCGTCCGTGTTCGGCGTCGAACTGCACAAACAAGGCTTTATCGCCCGCAAGGACACCTACGGCGTCATGGGCGCAACATCGCGGCCGGGCGTATTCGTGGCCGGCGCCGCAATCGGTCCGGAGACGATTGACGATTCGATCGCCCAGGCGAATGCCGCCGCACTGTCCGCGCTTGCGGCAGCATCGGCGCCGGTAGCACAGGCCGCAGAGTGAGACAGACCGCAATGGCAGGGCTTACGCCCACGATCGGCTTCGAACCGCAACGCCCCGTGCTGGACCTGTCCGGCCCGAAGCTGCGCGCTGCGTTTGAAACGCTGGCCAACGCCTCCGAGCGCGTCGGCGGCCTCGAACGTTTCGCCGAGGCCGTCAAACTCAAGGCCGGCGCGTTTCATCAGCGTCTGGGCGAAGGCCGCGCTGCGAACCTGGACCGGCCCGATTTCGAAGAGCTCGTGCTGTTGATGGCCACGGTTCGGCGGCGCATTGGACCGCTGTTCGAGCGAAGCGGCTGGCCCGGCCTGCGCGCGGCGATCAATGATCTTCTCGAAGGCGCCCACGATACAGCGACGGCCGACCGGCGGATCGCCAGGTTCGAAAGTGCGCTCTGCACGCCGGGCGGACGCCTTGCCAGAGGCGAAACGCCAGGCCCGCGCCAGACCCGCTTCCTGCGCGATCTCGCCGCCGAGATCCTGCACAACGTTCTGCCCGAGCACTATCCCCTCATGCACCGCTGGGTCTGGGATGCCAACACGAATACCGGCGCGCTCCGCGAGATCTGGCATGGCGACAACGTCGATGCCATGGTGATCGACGTCCCCGACGGCTACGAGACGTTTTTGATGCTGCGCGAGGAGCTGTCCCAGTTCCTTGCCGAGAACGGTGTATTCCGCGACATGCTCTGGCACGTCGATCTGCTGCTGGCGCAGGTCTACGCCACTTACATCAACGCGCAGGGCGGCGCCTGGCTGAAGACGGATTTCGGCAGCGAGTCCGATCCGCTCGAGCACACACTCCGCATCGTCGGTCTCGACCGCGTCACCGGCAAGCCCGGCAAGGACAAAACCCTCGATGGCAGCGCCGACACGCTGTCCGATCCGAAACTGCTCTCCTGAGGACGGCAGCCTATGCCCATCCATGAAAAGTCGCTGATCCGGCCGGAGAACCTGAAGACGCATGAGCACTTGACGCTCGACGGCATCGACGTCTCCGGACACTGGTCGACCTTCATCGAATCGCGCGTCATCACCGACTACAACGAGACAATGCAGGACGAGATCGCCGCACTGCCGGGCGGCGAGTTCATCCATCGCTGCTGGCAATGCGGATCGTGCACCAACTCCTGCACCGTCAACGCCATAGAGCCGCGCTTCAACCCGCGCTACTGGATCTACCTGATCCGTACCGGCATGGAATCGGAGCTGCTGCGCGACAAGGACATCATCTGGCAGTGCGTTTCGTGCAACAAATGCACATACGCATGCCCCCGCGACGTCTTCCCCGAAGGCGTCATGAAAGCCACGGCCCATTGGCTCGAGCTCAAGGGGCACACGGCAAAGTCGCCCTCGATGGTGTTCGATGAGATCTTCACCGAACAGATCGTCGAACATGGCAAGATCGAGGACAGCAAGATCCTGCTGACCTTCCTCAATCGCACCAGGCAGCCGCTGATGCAGGACTGGCTGCTTCAGATCGTCTTCAACATCGCCCGCAAGCTCCCGTTTTTGTGGGGGATCAGGAGCGCGCTGGCGTTCGTGTTCCCGCCCCGCACACGCGGCTGGAAGCGAGCACAAGCGGCGATCTCCGACTACATCGTGGAGGTGGAGGAGAACAACAAGCGGGCGGTGGCCGAAGCCGCAGGGCGGCCGGTCGCCGCCAATGCCAATGAACCGCAGCACAGGCTCCACGCCGCGGAATGATCAACCGGTGAATTGGGCGCACAACGCCCGGTTCACTTGCACGGAACGAACGACATAGAGCGGGAAGCGATGGTCGACATTACCGAGAGAGCCAGAAAGCTGCGCGAGGTCGCCTACTATCCGGGCTGCGCGCTGGAGGGCTCGGGCAACGGCTACGACGTGTCCACCCGGGCGGTGGCCAGCAAGCTCGGATTGAA
>JBFWYV010000032.1:0-25922 GCA_050186055.1 Hyphomicrobiaceae bacterium
GGACCCGACGACATCGACGTGGCGGAAGTCCATGACGCATTCACGATCGCCGAGTTCCTCTATTACGAGGCGTTCGGATTCTGCCAGCGCGGCGAGGCAGCGGCGCTGCTCGACAGCGGGGCGACCTCGCTCGGCGGACGCATTCCCGTCAACCCGAGCGGCGGCCTGCTTTGCAAGGGCCATCCTGTCGGCGCCACCGGCGCGGCGCAACTCGTCGAACTGACATGGCAATTGCGAGGAGAGGCCGGCAAGCGTCAGGTCGAAGGCGCCAAGACAGCACTGGCGCACTGCACCGGCGGCGGCATCGCCGGGCTCGACCACGGCGCCTGCTCTATCAACGTTCTGAGCAGATAACCACTGGATTTCTTGACTAATTTCGGCCCAGGTTTGGTGGCCATACTGCGTTGACGCAGCGCTGATCCCGATGCCGGGGGCGTCTCGTGTGGCGGGGCACAGGACCACCGACGACAGGAAGCGCGCCGCTGTCGAGCCGCAGCATCATCGGCACCGCTTCAGTGCCACCGGGGGACACATCTTGAGGCGCAGTCTGCGCATTCCGATCGCCGTCGGCATCATTTCGACCGCGGCATTTGCCGGTGCGGTCGCTCTCGTCGCAGCCCCGGCGAACGAACGCACGCTGTCGCTGCACAACATCCACAACGACGAGACACTGACGATCACGTTCAAGCGTAACGGCAAATACGTGCCGGATGCGATCAAGAAGCTGAACTGGATCTTTCGCGATTGGCGCAAGGACAAGGCCACGACGATGGATCCGGCCTTGTTCGACCTGATCTGGGAGATGCACGCCGAGCTCGGCTCGAAGGTCCCCGTCAATATCATCTCAGGGTATCGCTCCAGTGAAACCAACGAGATGCTGAGAAAAACGCGAGGCGGGCAGGCCAAGCAAAGCCGGCACATCCTCGGAATGGCGGCCGACATCCAGTTCCCCGACATACCGCTGCGACAATTGCGCTACTCCGCGCTGATACGCGAAAGGGGAGGCGTCGGGTACTACCCGACGTCGGCAACCCCGTTCGTTCATGTCGACACGGGAAGGGTCAGAGCCTGGCCCCGGCTTCCCCGCATGGAGCTGGCGCTGCTGTTTCCGAGCGGGCATACCCGGCATATGCCCGCATCCGGCGGACCGATCGACAGGGACGACGTGAAAACGGCGCGAGCCGAATTCCGCAAGCAGTATCCGGATGCGTTTGCGTTTCGCGACCTGATGTCCGGCAAAGCCAAGCGACCGGTCATGGTGGCCGATGCCGGCGGCATGCCGCGGCTGAGGGGCCTGCCTCACGTCAAGCGCCGGATTGCAGCGCTGTGGCCGTCGGTCAAAGCACCTTCTCCGGAACCACGGCCGCTGCCCGTCACGCAGACGAAACCCGCGCCTTCTCAGTCCGAGGTCGAGCGCGAAGCTCCTGCGCCCAAGCTCGTTGCGCCGCCGCGACTCGCAGACCGGCCGGTGCGGCTGGTGAGCCGGCCCGCGGACGACGACCGCATGAAGCTCAAGCAGCTCGCCGTACTCGCATCCTTCACTCAGCCGCCGCCGTCTGTTTCCACGACGACGCCCATCACGTCGGGCAACGCCTCGTCGCCGGCTGCACCGTCTGGACGAGAACCGGAGCGTGTGCCTGACGCCGACACTAATCCGCGTCTCGCGTTCGTCGCCGCTTCGGTCGCCGCGCACATGGCGGCGAGTCCAGGGTGGGCATCAGCTCCGGCCTGGGACGCCGATCACCCCGACGAAAGCTCATACCGGCCGTTCCCGCTCGCGCCGTTCCTGACGGCATCGGCATCGGTCGACGATCCGGCACTGGCGCAACTCGTGCACCCCGATCTCGCGCGCACGGGTGAGCTGTTCGACCCGTCTGCTTCTCCGGCGCCGCTCCGATTGCGGCCGGGCCGCCAGATTGCTCATCTCATATGGGCCCGGGATGGCAGCGCCGGCACGATCGCGCTGGGGCGTCTCGGCCAGGAAACGCAAAGTCCGCAACCCGACGCCGGCGCCCTGCGAAAGGTCCGGACCGAGCACACCCGGCGATGACGTGCCGGATGGGCACGCGCCAACCAGGCACCAGTCTCACGCCGCAATCGCTGCACTTCCCCCTCAAGTGAGCAGCATACCGTCCTTCAACAGGTCGGATGCGGAATGACCGGCGAAACCCTCGATCACCGCAACCTGGACAACATCGTCGCCGAGGTGAGCATAGACGACAGCATTGTCGCCATCGCTCTTGACGGAGATGACGTCCTCGATGGAGCTGAATTTCTGGCCCTTCAGGATGTCGCTGACATCGATCCTGTCGCCCACCCCGAAGTCGGTGATCACGTCATGGCTGCCGTCCGCCAAATCGACCTTGCGGAACACGAACGTGTCGCTGCCTTCACCTCCGGTCAGCGTGTCGTAGCCGCGACCGCCGGTCAGCACGTCGTCGCCCGCCCCGCCTTTCAGCACGTTGTCCTTGGTCGAGCCGATGACGACGTCGTTGAAGTCCGAGCCGATGACGGCCTCGATGCTGTTGAACGTATCGTTGCCCATGCCGGTGGCGACGTTGTCGGAGAGATGGGCAGTGATGCTCCCTTTGGCGGCCGAGAAATCCAGGGTGTCAAACCCGGCGCCACCACGAATGCTGTCGTCGCCCTCGCCCATGAGGATGGTGTCATCGCCGGAGCCGCCCGCTACGGTATCGCCGCCATCGCCGTCGGAAAGCACATCATTCCCCTTGCCGCCTTCGACAATATCGTTGCCGGCACCGCCGATCACCACGTCATCGCCGGTGTTGCCGTAAAGGACATCGTTCCCGTCGCCGCCGTCGATATGATCGTCACCCTTGCCGCCCGAGATCCAATCGTCGCCGGCATCGCCCCAGGCGTGGTCATCGTCGTGCCCGGCGTAGATGGTGTCGTTGCCATCGCCGCCGTGCAGCTCATCATTGCCGGGAGGCAGAGGAGCGTCGGGATTGGCCGGCGCTCCGCTCGGCTTGCTGCCGCCGTAGATGATGTCATCGCCGGCATCACCAAACAGCGTGTCGTTGCCCTTTCCGCCTTCGATCAGGTCGGCGTTGCCGCCGGCCAGCGTGACGTTGAGATCGGCCTCGGCCGTCAGTGAGCTGTCGTCCAGCGCGGCCGCGAAGATGCGTAGCGTGAAACCGCCGGTGTCGGGCGCCGTGACCTGAAGGCCGACGATCGCGTCGCCGACCACCGTCCAGCTTCCGTCACCATTGTCGGCGCCGGCCGACAACGTGGCCCCCTGCGGCAACCCTGAGATCCGGTACGACAGCTCGACCGGCAGATCGGCGCCGGTCACCGAGCCGGCGATGTCGAGCGGCACGGTAACCGTTCCGACCCCGTCACCATGGATCGTATCGTCGCCGTTCTTCCCGCGCAGGTGATCATCGCCAGCGCCGCCAGACATGGTGTCATCGGACTCCGAACCGATCAGCGTGGCACCGGTCGCGGCATCGAGGATGTCTGCTGTCTTCAGGACAATTTCTGGCGGCTCGGCGTGAGGCCCATCAGACGAGCCTGAACCGCCATTGCCATTGCCGTGATGACCATCGTGGTTGCGATCGCCGTCGCGGTGATCGCGGTCGTTGCGCTCGTCATCGCCGTCCGGTTTGCCATGGCTGTTGTCGTTGCCGCGATGATCATCATCGTGGTCGCGGTCATCGTCGTCGCCGGACTTGCCGCGGCCTTGGCCACCGCCACGATGATCGTCGTCATCATCATCGTGATCATCATGTTCGTGGTCATGACTATCGCGCTTGTCGTCGTCGCTGCCCGGCCTGCCTTTCGCCTCCGCGAACTGCGACCTCCCGTCGCCCAAGCGCTCCGCGTCCACGTCTTTTTTATTGCTCTTATCGCTGCTCATTTTCACTCACTACGGTTCGGCCGACACCACGGCGGCATTCAGAATTTCACAGCAAGTCGCGCGACAAACGGGCCATCAGCCGGCGTTCTACCAGGCGATCCCCTGATAGCTTGGATCGTCAGGGATCTGCTTGAACAGGCGCGCCAGGTCGAGGACGTGGACGTCGGGCGCACGCTCGCGCACGGCCTGGCGGAATTCCTCTGTTGCGTGCGCGACGACGACGACATCGCATCCGGCGCAAAGCTGGGCGGCACTGCCCATCATCATCGAACCGATTTCGTCCATCAAACGCGCCTGCCGGGGATTGGCATGACGGATGTAGTTGATCTGGCTGGTCAGATGCGCTCCCGATGCCAGGTTCGGGTCATAGGCGGCGAGCGTCTCTCCCTGGTCCAGAAGGCGCGCCATCAGCTCCAGCGTCGGACTTTCGCGCATATCATCCGTGTTCGCTTTAAATGTTATGCCGAGGAACCCGATACGCCTGCCGGTGAACGGCGCCAGCAGGTCGACGGCCTGCTGAATGTGGCGGTCGTTGGTCACCATGAGGCTGTCGACCAGCGGCACGGATACGCCCAGCTCCCGGCCGAGATGGCCGACCGCGCGCACTTCCTTGGGCAGGCATGATCCGCCAAAGGCGAAGCCGGGCTTGAGGTAGTAGGGCGAGAGATTGAGCTTCACGTCGCGCACAAACACGTCCATCACGGCGTGGCTGTCGATATCGAGCGCCTTGCACAGCCGGCCGATCTCGTTGCCGAAGGCGACCTTGGTGGCGTGCCAGACATTGTCCGCATACTTCACCATCTCGGCGGCTTCGATCGAGGTGTAGATCACCTTCTCGTCGATCCGGCCGTAGATCCGCGACAGAATGCTCTCCGAGCGCGGATCCGAAGATCCGATCACGGTCTTCGGCGGCTCGAAGAAGTCGGCGACGGCGACGCCTTCGCGGAGAAACTCCGGATTGAAGCAAAGGCCGAAATCCACGCCGAGCTGTTTGCCTGAAGCCTGCTCGATTTCCGGGCACACGACAGCGAGCGTCGTTCCAGGCGGCACCGAGCAGCGCAGCACGACAACGTGGAAGCCGTCCTTCATGGCGAGGGCCTGGCCGATAGCGCGGCTGGCCTCGCGGACGTAGGACAGATCGCAGCCGCCGTCCGGCGCCGTCGGCGTCCCTACCGACAGGAACGTCACGTCGGTCTCGATTACGGCCGTGATCAGGTTCTGGGTGGCATCGATGAGATTGCCGGCAACACCTTCGGACAACAACTCTTCCAGAAGCTCCTCTACGATGGGAGCGCGGCCGGCCTTGATGGCCTCGACCTTTTCGCGCGAGATGTCGACGCCCACCATCCGAAAGCCGAGATGCGCGAGGCAGGCCATGGAGACGGCGCCGACGTAGCCGAGACCGATCACGCTGATCGCAGGTCTTTCGGACACCGCCACGGACGCCGCCGGCCTGACGCTCGTGGCCGCGAAATCGCTCATCAACTGACTGGACAACGACATGGAAATTCCTGACCGGATTTCAATTCCTGGTGCGCCGATCGACAGTCCGCTGTTGCTGTCGTCGAGCAACCCTATAATGTCTCAGGAAAATCGAGATCTACTGAAAACAATTCCAATAATTTTATCGATCTCAGAGACCGTAAAACGTCAAAACGTAGTTCCAGTTTGGGATGGTCAGTAATCTTGTGTAAGCCATAACCGCAAGCACCAGGACGGCAAGCGAGAGGAACGTCATGTAGAACGCCATTGCCTCGCGAAACAGTGTCATCAGCCCGCCAGTTCCAAAGCCCTGCCGCTGATTTCCCCGGTTTGTCCATTTCTGCTTCGAGAGGCGCCACAGCATGTAGACTTTGACGGCGGCATTGTTGATCTGATTGGCGTACAGCACCCATGGAAAATTGAAATCCATCCAGCGCGCGTATTGCGCCAGGATGAGCGCAGACAGCAGGCGCGAGACCGCAAGGAAAATGAGATAGGACAGGAAGAACGCGCCGCCGACGATCATCGATCCCGCGATCGCCAGGATCGGACTGACCAGCATGGTCCACATGGCGAGACGCTGATCGATGAGCACCCACCAGATGAACAGCGGCATACGCCAGGGACCGAGCGCAATCGCACGCGCGCCGTTGCGGAGCGTGTTGCCGGACCAGCGCCGCGTGTTCTCGACCATGCGCCTGACGCCGCTGCCTTCGATGTGCTCGACGGTGTAGCCCGACGAGTCCGGCACATAGGTCATCTTCACGCCCTGCTTCAGGAGCGCGTACCACGTGCTCTTGTCGTCGCCTGAAAGGAAGCGGAAGCGGCCCCAAAGCCAGTGATCGAGAAAATCGGCCTCCTGAAGCCGGATGAACTCCTGGGATACTATGTGGGTCGCGCGGAACACGGACATGCGGCCCGTCAGCGTAATCACGCGGCCCGACAAGGCGTGAGACATCATCGCCATGCGCCGCTGAGCGAATCGCAGGTCGAGCATCGACTGAACCCATCGCGGGCCGTGCACGATCACGTGCTCGTCCGTGGTCAGCGCATGCAGCCCGGGATCGGCCGCGAACAGCGGAAAGCAGCGCCTGACCGCTCCCTTGTCGATGATGAAGTCGCCGTCCATGAAGATGACGATGTCGTCATTGCCCAGCCCCGCACGCGACATGGCGCGCAGGATGAGAGCGATGGCGATGCGCTTGCCGGGCTGGTTCTGGCGGATAATCCGCAGCGTGATATCGCAGTCGCCACCGATCAAACCGAGATGACGGGCGATGCGCTGCTCGTCGGCGCGTTCGCTCGAGCCCAGCCAGATGGTGGCGGGCACGCCTGCATCCCGGATCTCGCGCACAAGCGCGCGCACAACAGCTTCGCTGGTGGCGCGGTGCTCGCGGAACGTCGTCATCTGGACGTGGATGTGCCTGGGCCGCCAACCCGCGTCCCACAGTGCCGCGGCGCGAGCGGCCATGGCGGGATACTTCACGTTGCGGAAGATCTTTGCACGGACATAGTGCGTCAGCCACCATGAGTAGCGCCACACACCCAGCAGGCCGATCGAGTAGACGAACTGCTTGGTTTGCGGGCTCCAGACGGAGTTCGGCAGCATCGACGCCGCGATGTAGCAGACGGTCAGGTAAACCAGCAGCTTGAATTGGACATCGGGCGACCACTTCTCCCAGAACGTCGGGATATATTCAGGGTCCGCCCGTTTCTCCCGAAGCGTTCGATGACCGGCCTCGGCGGCAATCATGCGCGCCTCCGCTCAGAGCACGGTGGCGATCTGACGCCGTATCGTATCGATCAACTGGTTGGTGGTGTGCTGCGGGAATACCACCACGACCGGCAGCCCGGACCGGTAGCGCTCAACATCGTCGACCCGAGATGGGTCCTTGAACTCGAGCGTGACCTTGGCGGAGCGGTCGACGGGCCCGCGCCAGTTGTAACCCGGATTCTGCGAGCGATCCTGCTCGCGAATGAAACCGCTGGTGCGGTCGATGACCTTGACCCGTCCTTCCAGAGTCTCGCCCAGCGCCGGAATGTAGATGAGCGCGTCATCGCCCAGACCGATGCGGGCAATCTCGTCCTGGTTGAGAAACGCAGTGACATGGCGCGGCGTGCGCTTTTCCATGACGGCTACCGTGTCGCCCTTGCGCACGGTGCCGTCGTCGAGGCGAGGCATCTCCAGCAGCGTGCCGGAGAACGGCGCCTTCACCGCGAGGCGCTCGCGCGACTGCACCAGCGTCTGCAACTGCTGCTTTGCGAGGGCAATCTGGTTCTCGGCGAGCCGGACCCGGGCCTCGACCTGACCGAGATCGCCGACCATTTCGCGACCGTTGTAGTAGCGGCGGCCCATGTTGTCCTTGAGCAGCGACACCTGCGAGGACAGCTCGACCTTCTTGGCCTCGAGCTGCTTCCTCACTGCGACCGCATTGCGGACCGCGATCTCGTAGTTGCTCGTCGTGGTAAAGCCGTTCTTGTGAAGCTCCGCCAGCCGATCCCGCAGATTGTCGGCGGCTGCCGTCTGCGCTGCGAGGGATTCGATCTCGAGCTTGAGCTGCTCGGTCGTCTTCATCTCGAGCGTTGCATAGCCCTTGAGACGCTCGAGTTCGTCGATCTGACGGTGCTTGTAGAATGCAAGCTCGGCTGTCTTCTGCCGGATGGCGATGTTGGCGAGCTCGATCTCTCGCTCCAGCGCATTGTCGGTGATCCTGAGGACGACCTCGCCCTTGTTCACGTGGTCGCCCGGCTTGGCGCCGGTCCACTCCACGCGGCCCTCGCCCTGCGCGGCAACGATCTCGACGGGGGCCGCGATCACGGCGGTCTCGACCTGCATGCGAAAGAACTGGGTGTAGGCGATGACGCCGGCGTAGCCGAACACCAGCAGGCCGAGCGCCAGGTAAAGCGTCGTCATCGCCGCCGTCCTGATCGGAAAGCGGCGGACCGGGACGTCCTGGAAGGGAATGGGGTCCGGCTCGAGGGAGGCGGGCGTCACCGGCACATCGATACGCTGAATCGTATCCTCGACGTCCGACATCGAGCCGCGCACCAGCTCCTCGATGAAATGTTGCATCAGCTCGCGTTCACGCTCGCCGAGATCGTGGAATACCACCGCGAACGAGCTGTGCGCGGGGTCGCTGCGCAGGACCTGCCCCTTGCAGTCGAACGAGACGTCGAAGCCCTGAAACGGCAGGCAGAGCGACAGCGGGATGATCTCGCCGACCGCCGGAATACGGCCCGGGAAGCTCTGGACCCGCAGGCCGCCGAGGCTCCAATCGGAGGTGCGTACACGGATGCCATCAGCAACCACGTAGAGTGGTGCTGTCACCCGGTGGTGACGGCGCTGGTCCGCCTTTTCACGTCTGACCTTTACGGCCATGGCCCTCGCATCCACGCAGCGCAATTCCACCGCCGGGCCCAATCGATCCGTCGGCAGCCTTTTGTCTCACGGGAAGGTTAATTCCCTCCTGCCGCGGTGCTGCCTGTGATCCGCGCGGTATCTTCTCGCGGCCCGGGTGCATAGGGCGGTTACGTCGGGCCAGCGCCAGGAGTAGGATCAGGGGAACATGCAGCATGGAGGACTCGGCAATGCCGGCGACCGACCAGGACAGGACGCTGCCGGAGACCGCGGCGGTGGAAGCGGTGCTCAACTACGCTGTCGAGGACGCCGTGATGCCGGTCACGGTGACGCCGGAATTCGGCGGGCGAGACGGCAACGTTGCCGGCACCATCGTGAGCCACACGGTCAAGATCCACGATGCGCGGCCGGTCAAGGACCTGTTCACGCTCGACGACAACGGCTTCGTGCTCATCACGCACGAGACCGCCGTCACGGACTTCTATGAGGATGACCAGATCCGGCGGGTCTATTACCCGGAGATGATCGACGTCGTCCGGACCCGGTCCGGCTCCAGACGAGTCGTGGTATTCGACCATACCGTCCGGCACGGCGACGACGGGGAGCGGGCCGTCCGAAAACTGCGCGAGCCGGTGCAACGCGTGCACAACGACTACACCGAATGGTCAGCGCCGCAGCGGGTCCGGGACATCATGGGGGCGGAGGCCGAGGCGCTGCTCGAACGCCGGTTTGCCGTGATCCAGGTGTGGCGACCCATCAACCGCCCGGTGGAGCGCGAGCCACTGGCGTTCGCCGACGGCCGATCGGTGCCATTCGAGGACTACGTCATCGCAGAGCGGCGTTATGCCAATCGGGTCGGGCAGACGTACCGGGTCAAATATGGGCCTGGCCATCGCTGGTACTATCTTCCCGACATGCGGCCGGACGAGGCCCTGGTCTTCAAGGTCTACGATTCCGCCCGCGATGGCCGGGTGCGCTTCACGGCGCACTCCGCCTTCGACGATCCCACGTCTGCCGCCGATGCGCGGCCGCGCGAGAGCATCGAAATCCGGACGCTGGCCTTCTTCTGAAGGGGGGCAGCCGGGGCGAACCCGCGCCGGAGGCCGTTCAACGGGAGCCCCACGAGGCCCCCCCTTCGGGCGTCAATCGATTGACCCGGGCAGGCTCGGGCTATATACACCGCCGAAGCCGACCGCCCATGGCTCTGCCGCGGGCGGTATTATGCGTTTTCGCTGGGCGGGCATGGGTCGATTCGGGCGCCACCCGAATTCTTCCACCGGACCAGCGCAGACCGATTGCCCAGCCGCGCCGGCATCTTTGGTGGCAGATCCTGCGAAGCCGGGTCGCCCAGCGATGTCTGGCAGGCATGACAGCCAGCCCTTATCGAGGTCAACGATGGCAAATACAAAATCCGCCAAGAAGGCGGTCCGCAAGATCGAAAGCCGCACCGAAGTGAACAAGGCGCGACGTACACGGATGAAATCGGAAGTCCGGCGCGTCGAGGAAGCGATCGCATCCGGTGACAAGCAGGCCGCGCTTGCAGCGCTGAAAGCGGCCGAGCCGGTGCTGATGAAGACGGCCCAGAAAGGCGTCATCCATAAGCGTGCGGCCAGCCGCAAGGTGTCGCGGCTCAATCATCGCGTCAGCACGATGTCGAGCTGATCATCGAAAGGAATAAGTCTTTCTTCGGATTGGCAGCGGCGCGGCGATCGATTGACGACGATATTGTGACAAGAGCGCAACATGTGGGGGCGGTGGGTAACCGCCCCCGATTTGTGTCCGGGTCAAAAAATCGTTCCGGATAAACGGCGTGGGCTGGAGCGGTAGCGTAGGCTCTGAAAGCGGGGGACCGAGGCCAGTCTTCGGCGATCAGGAAAACATCATTCATGGACCAGGAAAGGAAGGTTTTTGCAGCGCACTGCGAGGGGCCCGGATTCGTCCACAGATTCAGTGGGTTTTGTCCCATATATGTGTGCAACTGCGATTTTTGTCCCCAAGGCAAAGCCCGAAAATACGGGCGTTCCGGCAGATCGCCATACGCTGCTTGTGCATATTGCAAGCGGTCGGGGATTTCGTTAAGAGAGTCTTAATGGGCATCGCTCCCCGGACGAGTACAAAGTTAGTTCGACCGATCGGAAGATGAGCCCACGCTTAGAGATCAGTATTTAGTTCTCCAGCTTGTATGCGTTTCAAGTACTCTGCGTGCGGTGCTCGCGCGTGGTGTGGTGGTTCCTTTTGTTTGCTTGCGCTTTGCTTCCGGACGTCTCCAAAGAACTTGGGGATGACACGGTGATGGTGGCGGCCATCGGCAGCGCGGGCTGAGGGAGGTTGCATTGGGTATGGAGCCAGCGGGGTCATCGTTCAGCGTAGCGGACAGCGGGACGATGAGGCAGTCATGGGAAAGGCCTCTGGCCGGTTCCCAGCCAGCATGTGACGACAGGCACGCCAGTACGGACAATGCTTTTGGCGCCGTGCTGAGCGCAATCCGGCAGATTGAGAAGGCGGCTGCTGTCATTCAGCGGCGTCTCGATACCGCGGACCGCATCGAAGGGTCATTCGATGCTGCACGCCACTACGGCCAGCCAGGGGGTTGGAGTTTAGCCGGCCGGCCCGGGGCGCAGGGTTAACAAGCGCCACCAAAGACTACCGAAGGACGGCACGGCAAGCGAACGCATGCGGGCGGACGCGTGCTCGTGGCGGCTTTTGCCAGCATCAACAAATGAACTGCGGGGATATTCATGATGGGAAGGCAGAGTAGCGAAGATCCAGCCCTCGCCAACGGCACGACGTCGCCGACGGAACTCCCGTTGCAAGCACAGAGCGTGGCGCCAGCGGCGGTGGCGGTGGCGGTGGCGGTGGCCGGCAGCGCAAACAGCGGCGATGGCGGAGAACAGGCGGACACCGCTGCCGCCAACCGCGGCAAGAACGAGGATATCAAGGGGGTCAACGGTCGGGGACAGAAAGCGCGCGCAGTATTGCGCGGCATGCTCGGCGACGAAGTGATCTCGGCCTGGTTTGCGGCGATGGAGTTCGATTCGTTCGAAGACGGCGTCGTCCGACTCTCCTTCCCCACGAAGTTCCTTAAAACCTGGATCCAGTCTCACTACGTCGAGCAGCTTCTGGACGCATGCAAGTCGGAGTTCACCGGCGCTGAAGCCGTCGAAATCGTGCTGCGCCAGCCCGGCACAATCATGGCGCGGCCGGCGATGGAGACAACGGTTCGCGAGCCGAGGCCCGAGCCTGCCATGCCGGCACAGCCGGTTATCGGTGCGCGTGCGCTCACCGTTCCAGCCACACTTCCGCAACTGGGCCGGACCCACGTCGGCGGATTTGAAGGCTCGCCTCTCGATCCCCGCTACACGCTCGACAGCTTCGTGGTCGGCGCCTCGAACCGCATGGCCCATGCGGGAGCGACGCAGGTCGCCGAAACCGTGCGCGCCGGCTCGACGTCGACGATCAACCCGCTGTTCATCCATGCCGCCGTCGGGCTCGGCAAAACGCATCTGCTGCACGCGATCGCCTGGGAAGTCCAGCGCAGGGCGCCGTCGGCGCAGGTGCTGTATCTGACCGCCGAACGCTTCCGGTATCAGTTCGTCGAGGCGCTCAAGAGCTCGGATCCGCTGGCTTTCAAGGACAAGTTCAGAGCCATCGACATTCTGCTCATCGATGATCTGGAATTCCTTCAGGGACAACAGACGGAACAGGAGTTCGATCACATCATCAACGCGCTGCTCGATGGCGGGCGGCAGGTTGTCGTGGCCTCGGCCCGCCCGCCGAGCCAGATGGAGAAGCTCAACGAACGCATGCGCTCGCGCCTGCAGCGCGGCCTTGTCACCGAGATCGGCCCGCTCGACGCCGAGCTGCGGCTTCGCGTGCTCGAACGGCGCCTGCAGGAGAAACGGCAGTTAGATCCGTCGTTCGAGATCAGCCGCGACGTTCTCGGCATGCTGGCTGAGCGCCTGACCGAAAGCGGCAGGGAGCTCGAAGGCGTGATCACGCGGCTGCATGCGACCTGGCAGTACATGCGCACGCCGATCACCGTCGCCGTCGGCGAGCAGATGATCCGCGATCTGCTGCAGGGGGTCGATCCCCGCCGCATCAAGATCGAGGAGATCCTGAGGGTGGTCGCTCGCCACTATTGCGTGTCGCGCAACGATATTCTCTCCGAGCGGCGGCATCGCTCGGTGGTGTGGCCGCGCCAGATCGGGATGTATCTGGCCAAGCAACTGACTTCGAGGTCGCTGCCGGAAATCGGGCGCAGGTTCGGCGGCCGCGATCACACCACGGTTCTGCATGCGATCCGCAAGGTCGAAGCGCAGCTTGCAGGCGACCCCGGCCTCAAGGAAGAGCTCGAAAATCTCAAGAAGCTGCTAGGCGGCCTATAGCGTCGCGTTTCTGAAGTCTGCAGCGCTCCGCTGCCGATGTGTGGCGAGCTTCAGACATGGACACCGGAACCAAGGCTTTGCGGGTGTGATCCAGGCAGCATGAGTCCGGGGCATGGAGCGGGGCGTGCCTTGGGACGAGCGCGCGGCAGGATGGCACGTCCATCCTGCCGCCGCAGTTTGTTGTGGCCACACAACACCCGACGTTAGTGCGCTCTTGCCAAAACCGGCGGGCTGGGCTCAAGTTGCACTTACCCGAATCGTCTCACCAACCGTTCATGGCCTGCTGGCTCCCGTCTATGGAGTGCGATCGGGTGTCTCTGCCCCTTGCCCGCGGATGCTAGCGGCCGCAGGGCGGGCAGGCTTGAGAACCGAAAGGCGACACATGCGGATTGTGATTGAACGCGGGGATCTGTTGCGGGCACTCGGGCACGTCACAAGTGTGGTCGAGCGGCGCACCACGATCCCGATTCTGTCGAACGTCCTCATCAAGGCGCACGACGACCAGCTCGAGTTCAAGGCCACCGACCTGGAACGGGAAGTGATCGAGACCGTTGCCGCCAAAGTCGATCAGCCCGGCGCCGTCACTGTGCCGGCGCACATGCTGCACGACATCGTCCGCAAGCTCCCGGATGGAGCCCAGGTCGAGATGATCCGGGACCCGGAGCGCGACCGGCTGACGCTCTCGTCGGGACATGCGAGATTCGCGCTGCAGACACTCGCTGCGGAGGACTTCCCGGATCTGACGCCCGGCGAGATGCCGCACGAGTTCGAGATCGGGGCGGCCGACCTCAAGCGACTGATCGACAAGACGCGATTCGCGATCTCCACCGAGGAGACGCGCTACTATCTCAACGGTATCTATTTCCACGTCGCGACGTCCGGCAACAAGCCGACGCTGCGTGCGGTGGCGACCGACGGCCATCGGCTGGCCCAAATCGACCTGCCGCGGCCGGCGGGCGCGGAAGGCATGCCCGGCGTGATCATTCCGCGCAAGACGGTGCATGAGCTCAACCGGCTGATCGAGGATGGAGGCGCCTCGGTCACCATCGCGGTGTCGCCGTCGAAGATCAGATTTGCTGCCGGAACGGTGACGCTGACCTCGAAGCTGATCGACGGTACGTTTCCCGACTACGCGCGCGTCATCCCGCAAGCCAACGACAAAGAGCTCAAGGTCTCGAATGCCGATTTCATGAGCGCCGTGGACAGGGTGTCGACGATTGCCAGCGAGCGCGGGCGCGCCGTGAAGCTCAACATCACCGGCGACAAGCTGGTGCTGTCGGTCTCCAATCCGGAAGGCGGCAGCGCGACGGAGGAGATCGGCGTCGAGTACCAGGCCTCTCCGATCGAGATCGGCTTCAATGCCCGCTACCTTCTGGACATTGCCAGCCAGCTCGAGAGCGATACAGCCGTGTTCAAGCTGGCGGATCCGGGCTCGCCGACCATGGTGCGCGATGGCGGCGACGAGCACGCGCTCTACGTGCTGATGCCGATGCGGGTATGATGAGCGGAGCCAGCGCGCAGCGTTCACAGAACGATGCCGGGACTGGCAGCGTAAGCACGACTGCGCCGAATGACAGGCTGTGGATCGGCCGCATCGCGATCACGGATTTCCGCAGCTATGCGGCGGCGGCGATCGACACCGGGCCGGAACCGGTGGTGCTGATCGGCCAGAACGGCGCCGGAAAAACCAATCTGCTCGAAGCCATTTCCCTGCTTGCGCCCGGCAGCGGACTGCGGCGCGCAGGCTACGACGAGCTGGCGCGGATCGGCGGAGGCGGCGGCTGGGCCGTGGCGGCGCGGGTCAACTCCCGCGAGGGACCGGTCGACATCGGCACCGGTCAACGAACTGACTCCCGTCCCGAGGGCGGAAGATCGGGCCGCGTGGTCCGGATCAACGGCGAGAGCGCCAGCACCGGGGCGCTGGCGGATCTCGTCGACGTCGTCTGGCTGACGCCTACGATGGACGGGCTGTTCACCGGGCCGGCGGCCGACCGGCGGCAGTTTCTGGACCGGCTGGTGCTGTGCTTCGATCCCGGCCATGCCGCCCGCTCTGCCCGCTTCGAGCGGGCGATGCGCCAGCGCAATCGGGCGCTAGAGGACGATGCCTCCGACGTCACCCTGCTCGACGGGCTCGAAATCCAGATGGCGGAGACCGGGGTATCCATTGCGGCGGCTCGAATGGAGGCTGTCGCGGCACTGGAGGCCATGGGCAGAGACCGGCGTGCGCGCGACCAGGCATCGCCGTTCCCGTGGTTCGAAGTGACGCTGGACGGCACGCTTGAAGATGAACTTCGTTCAAGCGCCGCCGTAGAGATCGAAGATCGCTATCGCGAACGCCTGCGACAGGCCCGCGGCCGGGATCGTGCGGCGGGGCGTACGCTGGAGGGTCCGCACCGCTCGGATCTGCTTGTGACTCACGGGCCCAAGTCGATGCCGGCTCGGCTCGGATCGACGGGCGAGCAAAAGGCGCTGCTCGCAGGGTTGGTGCTGTCGCATGCGGCATTGATCGGGGAGCGCCGGACCGGCGGCGCGCCGATCCTGTTGCTCGACGAGGTTGCTGCCCATTTCGACGATCTGAGGCGTGCCGCGCTGTTCGAGGAAATCCTCGCGCTCCAGGCTCAGGCCTGGATGACAGGAACCGAGCGTGCGGCGTTTTCAGGGCTCGCGGGCAAGGCGTTTTTTGCCCGCATCGAGGCCGGTCGCGCGACGGTGGACTAGGCCCCAAAAGGCAGGCCACGGCCCTGCTTTCCAAGCAGCGCATCAACCATTTGTTTTGTAATGAAAAAATTCTGTAAAACCGGGCGGTTTTTGTGCATGTTCCGCGAGCATTTTCAGGCGTCAGATGCTATATGATTTGTCGGATAATGAGAGACTTCAGGGAAGCCAAACTGCATGAGTGCGCAACCCGCAATAATCCCAGCCGCGGCACAGGATTACGGCGCCGAATCGATCAAGATGCTGAAGGGGCTCGATGCCGTTCGCAAGCGGCCGGGCATGTACATCGGCGACACCGACGACGGCTCCGGCCTGCACCATATGATCTATGAGGTCGTCGACAATGCGATCGACGAGGTGCTCGCGGGTCATGCCGTGGAATGCCGGGTGACGCTCAATCCCGACGGCTCGTGCACGGTGCGCGACGATGGACGCGGCATCCCGACCGGGATCAAGTCGGACGATGACCATGAGCCGAAGCGCTCTGCCGCCGAGATCGTGTTCACAGAGCTGCACGCGGGCGGCAAGTTCGACCAGAACGCATACAAGGTGTCGGGCGGCCTGCACGGTGTCGGCGTTTCGGTCGTCAACGCCCTGTCGAGGTGGCTGAAGTGCCGGATCTGGCGTGACGACAAGGAGCACGTCATCGAGTTCCGGGACGGCGTTGCCCTGGCGCCGCTCAGCGTGGTCGGGCCGGCCAACGGCGAACGCGGCACCGAGGTCACGTTCCTCCCTTCGACCGAGACGTTCCACAACGTCACCGAGTTCGACTACACGACGCTGGAGCACAGGCTTCGCGAGCTGGCGTTCCTCAACTCGGGCGCCAAGATCGTGCTCACCGACGCGCGTCATGCGGACGTCAAGACCGAGGAACTCGTCTACGAGGGTGGCACGGCAGCATTCGTGCGCTATCTCGACAAGGCGAAGCATGGCCTGATCCCCGAGCCGATCATGCTGACCGGCGAAAAGGACGGGATCGGCATCGAGATCGCCTTGTGGTGGAACGACAGCTACCACGAGAACGTACTGTGCTTCACCAACAACATCCCGCAGCGGGACGGCGGCACGCACCTGGCGGGCTTTCGGGCGGCGCTCACCCGCATCATCAACAAATATGCCGAGGAAAGCGGCCAGGCGAAGAAGGAGAAGGTGGCTCTCACCGGCGACGACTCCCGGGAGGGTCTGACCTGTGTGCTCTCGGTGAAGGTGCCGGATCCGAAGTTCTCCAGCCAGACCAAGGACAAGCTGGTCTCATCGGAAGTCAAGCCGGCGGTCGAGAGCGTGACCGCCGACCAGCTTGGCCGATGGTTCGAGGAGCACCCGAAGGAAGCCAAGTCGATCGTCGGCAAGATCGTCGAGGCGGCTCTCGCCCGCGAGGCGGCGCGCAAGGCGCGTGAGTTGACGCGGCGCAAGGGTGCGCTCGACATGGCGAATCTGCCGGGCAAGCTGGCGGAATGCCAGGACCGCAATCCGGCGAATACGGAGCTGTTCATCGTCGAGGGCGACAGCGCCGGCGGCTCCGCCAAGCAGGGGCGCAATCGCGAGTTCCAGGCGGTGCTGCCTCTGCGCGGCAAGATCCTCAACGTCGAGCGGGCGCGGATGGACAAGATGCTGTCCAGCCAGGAGATCGGGACTCTGATCACCGCGCTGGGGACCGGCATCGGGCGCGGCGAGGACGGCGGTTTCAATCTCGACAAGCTGCGGTATCACAAGATCATCATCATGACGGATGCCGACGTCGACGGCGCTCACATCCGCACGCTGCTGCTGACGTTCTTCTACAGGCAGATGCCGGAACTGGTGGATCGCGGCCACCTCTTCATCGCGCAACCGCCGCTGTACAAGGTGGCGAAGGGAAAGTCGGAACTCTATCTCAAGGACCAGACGGCGCTCGACGACTATCTGGTCGATTCCGGTCTCGACGACAGCGTGCTCCTGCTCGGGTCAGGCGAGCAGCGCGCGGGCCAGGACCTGGCCGATATCGTTGCGCAGGCTCGCCGCTTCCAGCGTGTGATGGACGGCCTTCACTCGCGCTATTCCAGGACCGTCGTCGAGCAGGCGGCGATTGGCGGCGCCCTCGATGCCGCGGTTCTTGCGAACCGTGCGACGGCGGAGCAGGTCGCAGCCGATGTCGCCCGGCGGCTCGATATGGTGTCCGAGGAAACGGAGCGGGGCTGGACCGGAAAGTTGTCGGACAACGAAGGCCTGGTGTTTTCGCGCGAAGTGCGCGGCGTCAGGGAATCGCATGCGCTCGACCGGGCATTCCTGTCTTCGCTCGAAGCCCGGCGACTCAACGAGCGGCAGGAGCATCTGAAGGAGATCTACGGCGTTCCGGCCAAGCTGAGACGGAAGGAAAACGAGCATACGATCTTCGGTCCGGCGACACTGCTCAAAGCGGTATTCGATCACGGCCGCAAAGGTCTTTCCCTGCAGCGCTACAAAGGGCTCGGCGAAATGAACGCCGAGCAGTTGTGGGAAACGACGCTCAATCGCGATGCGCGCACGCTGCTGCAGGTCAAGCTCGGCGATCTGGCGGAGGCGGACGAGATCTTCTCCAAGCTGATGGGCGACGTCGTCGAGCCGCGGCGCGAGTTCATCCAGGAGAACGCGCTCAACGCCAGCGTCGATGCCTAGGGCCTTGAACAGCGTTCGTCAGTCGCCGTAATGGCTGCTGACGTCTGGCTGGCTGTTGGTTTCGGAGCGGCGCTTGAAACGTCCTCCCGGAAGCCCAGTCGATCGACGCCTGCTCGCGGACCACGTCGCGCCGGTTCGTGCAACAATTTTTAAAGCCTGCCGGCCTATTCTGGTTATTACCTTTGAGAATTGGCCGGGGGGAATGCTTCCGGAGCGGATCATTAATGACCCGCTAATCCCAGGGCTGCCTTATCTGGATTCCAATCCTTGCATGACGCACAAGGGTGAAACCCATTCCGTATTCATTGCGCGGCCCAGTATTGGTGGCCGATCCGGTGCCGTCCATGCATTTCAGATCACAGGCAAGGTCCGTCACAAGACTGGCTTGCGACTTTACAAGTGCGATACGCGCTTGCCGTGTTCAGGCCGAGACATGGCTCAGAGGCCAGATGACCGTTGTTCGCCGCGGGGGACGATTCAGAAAGACCTGCATCAATCCGTCGGCGCACGATCTCAGGTGGCAGAACCAGCGCCTGCAACACCTGGCAGATGAATTGCGAGAGCGGAACATCAATCTCAACGCGGCATTGGAGAACATGCATCAAGGCGTTGCGATGTTCGATGCCGAGCAACGCCTGGTCTTCAGCAATAAGCTTTATGCAGCGATGTACGGCCTTACGCCCGAGCAGGTGAAGCCGGGCACCACCATACGGCAAATCCTCGCCTGCCGGCTGAAAAGCGGGGTCTATTGCGTCCGCGACACCGAGGGGTTCGTCGATAGCTGGACCGGCAACTTCGGCGCCGAGTCATCCCGGGTTCAGGAGCTTGCCGACGGTCGAACCATCGCCGTGCTGCGGCGGCAGGCCGCCGACGGCACGCGGGTCGTTACGCATGAGGACATTTCGGAGCGCCAGCGCCTCGCGGCGCAGATCGGGCAGCAGAACCGGCTCCTGAAGGAGCATGAGGAGAGGCTGCAGGCGCAGAACATCCAGCTCGAGGCCGCCCTCGGCAATATGATGCAAGGGCTTGCGATGTTCGACAGCACGCTTCGCATCGTCGTCGCCAATGCACGATATGCAGAAATCTACGGACTGGACCGGCGCTACATCGAACCGGGGACAACGCTTGGCGAAATCGTCCAGCATCGGGCTGCAAAAAGCATCGTAGCCGAAAACACTCTGGAAGAAGAGCTGAGACCCATCCGCGACAGCGTCGAGGGCAAAGGCGCCTGCGCGTACGTGCGGAACCTGCTGGATGGCCGCTATATCTCCTTATGTGCCCAACCGCTTGCAAACGGCGGGTTCGTGACGACCCATCACGACATCAGTGAACGGAAGAACATCGAAGCAAAAATTGCGCATCTGGCACTGCACGACGTGCTGACCGGGCTGCCCAACCGCTTGCTGTTGAATGAGCGGCTCGAAAACGGGCTGACGCGGGTTGGACGCGGCGAGAAAATGGCTGTGCATTTCCTCGATCTCGATCGCTTCAAGGCCGTCAACGACACGCTGGGGCATGCCATCGGCGACAAGCTGCTGGTCGAGGTTGCGGCAAGACTCGCCGCGATCGTGCGCGAGACCGATACGATCGCGCGTCTCGGCGGGGATGAGTTCGCCATCGTACAGGTCAACATCGACGGGCCGTCGGACGCGACGTTCGTCGCCGAGAGGGTTATCGAGCAGCTGAGCCGGCCGTACCATATCGGCGGAAACGAGATTACCATCGGTGTCAGCGTCGGCGTATCGATAGCGCCCGACGATGCGGCTACGCCGGAGCAGCTCATGCAGAATGCCGACCTCGCGCTTTATCGTGCGAAGAGCGAAGGCCGCGGCAGATGCAGATACTTCGAAGCGACGATGGACGAGCAAGTGCGCGCCCGGCGCTCAATGGAAAGCGAGATGCGTGCAGCTTTGCCCGCGGGTCAATTCGAGTTGTACTATCAGCCGCTGGTCAGCCTCGACAACGGTGAAATCACCTGCATGGAGGCACTGCTGCGCTGGAACCATCCTCAGCTTGGGCTGGTTTCGCCGGCTACGTTCATTCCGCTTGCTGAGGAGACCGGTTTTCTCATTCCCCTGGGCGAGTGGGTCATTCGCGAAGCCTGCACCACAGCGACGAGCTGGCCGGACAACTGGCGGATTGCCGTCAACCTGTCGGCGGGTCAATTCAGGAGCCCGCGCCTGATCGAAGCGATCATGAACGCGCTCGCCACGTCGGGGCTTTCTCCGGCGCGACTGGAACTCGAGATCACCGAGGCCGTACTTCTGGAAGACGACGACGCCACGCTGGCGAAGCTGTTCCAACTGCGCAGCCTCGGCATTCGGATTGCCATGGATGATTTCGGGACGGGATACTCCTCGCTAAGCTATCTGCAAAAGTTTCCATTCGACAAAATCAAGATTGACCGCGCTTTCGTGCAGAACCTCGAGCGAGGCGAAGACTCGCTCAGCATCGTGAGAGCAATCGCAGCGATGGCCAGGGGCCTCGGCATGGAGACGACGGCGGAAGGCATCGAGACCGGCGAGCAGCTCGATCTCGTCAAGGCGGAGGGCTGCACGGAAATGCAGGGCTATCTGTTCAGCCGTCCGATTCCAGCGCTGAAAATCCGGGAAACCTATCTGTCAGGGGAGCCGGGGGTCAAAGAGGAGCCTGCGGCGCGCGTCGCGTAGGGTCGGCGGCTTCGTCGGCACTTCGGAGCTCTCTGCCCGGCCTGAAAACCGGAACGGGCACGACCGGTTTCACGCGATGGCGGATTAATGCGATCAGGCAAGCAGGATCGCGAGGCTGATCGCGATCAGAAACCACAGCACAACCAATTTGAAGAGCGCCGCCGGCAGCCTCCGGAACAACCAGGCGCCGAGCGATACGGACGCCAGGGTCGGCAGCACAAACGTTGCCCCATGCGTCAAGATCCGGGTGCTGATCACACCTGCAACGAGCATGGAAACGAAAACGGACAGCGACGACAGAGCCAGCGCGACCACGATATTTGCGCGGTGGGTTTCGGCTTCATCCGGAAGCGAGAGAAGGTAAAGCACCATCGGCGGTCCTCCGACACCGGCGACGCCGTTGATCGTTCCGCCAAGGGCACCGGCGACCGCGCTTGGGACGGCGCCGCGCGGACCAGCGTATTTCCAGCCACGCAGCGTGATCAGCGTCACGCCAAGAACCAAGGCAGCGATGACCTTCTTGACGATCTCCTTATCAAGGGAAATCAGCAGAGCCGTGCCGACCGGGCTGAAGAGAACGCTCGTCGTCAGCATCGGCGCCATTTCCCGCCAGTTGATGCGGCGTATCACGGTCGGCAGCAGTTGCAGCGTCGAGATCGTGCCGAGGATCACGGTCGTGCCCAGAGCCTCGACGGGGCCCCACATCAAAGCGAGCAGCGGCACCATGACGAGGCCGGTGCCAAAACCGGTAAAGCCTCGCACGGTGCCCGCCGCGCAGACGACAACGAGCGCAAGCACAAGCTCGAGCGGCGAATAGATCCCAAAATCGAATATTCCGATGGACAATCGTGCCCCCCGGCCGTCTAAACAAGCGACGACGCTGCGGTTGCCGCCGGCAGTGTGGACTGACGCAGCGGCTTGTGCCGCGAACAGCGATCAGGATACGGGCAGGTCCGCGGCTTGCCCAGAGAGAGGAGCGTGCAAAGTCTCTATGTCGCAAGCTCGCGGGAATGGACGACGGAGATGTCGAAGGCTGCGGCCAGCAGCGCCTTCGTATAGTCGGATCGCGGCGCGGTGAAGATGCGCTCGACATCTCCTTCCTCAACCACCTTCCCGTGGCGCAGCACGATCACATGATTGGAGAGGGCGCGGACGACCTTCAGATCGTGGCTGATGAACATATAAGCCAGATTGTGCTTGTGCTGCAGCTCGCGCAGCAGATCGACAATCTGCGCCTGAACCGACATGTCGAGCGCGCTCGTCGGCTCGTCGAGCATGACGAAACCCGGTTCCAGAACCATGGCCCGGGCAATGGCGATGCGCTGGCGCTGGCCGCCCGAGAACTCGTGCGGATAGCGATCCTGCGAGTCGGGGTCGAGGCCGACCTCGGCCAAGGCCTTGCCGACGCGTTCACGCCGTGCATCGGGACCGAGTTCCGGGGCAAGGATCTGCAGCCCCTCCTCGATGATCTGGCTGACCGACAAGCGCGGCGAAAGCGAGCCGTATGGATCCTGGAAGACAACCTGCATCCGCCGTCGGAGCGGGCGCATCTGGCGCGAGGACAGGCCATCGATGCGGCGGCCCAGATGGACAATGGGTCCGTCCGACGAGATAAGGCGGAGAATGGCGAGACCGAGCGTGGTCTTGCCAGAGCCGGATTCGCCGACAATGCCGAGCGTATGTCCGGCCTGGATCTTCAGTGAAATCCCATCAACCGCTTTGACGTGGCCGACCGTCCGGCGCAGAAGGCCGCTGCGGATCGGGAACCAGACCTTGAGACCATCGGTCTCCACGACTACAGGCGCGCCTGGGTCGGCCTCCCTGGCGAAACCCTTGGGCTCGGCCTCCAGCAGATGCCGTGTATACGGATGACGCGGCGCCTGGAATATCTGCTCCGTCCGTCCTTCCTCGACCACCTCACCCGACTTCATCACGTAGATGCGTTCCGCCATCTTGCGGACGATCCCGAGATCGTGGGTGATGAGCAGCATGGCCATGCCCAACTCGCGCTGCAGCTCTTTCAACAGCTCCAGGATCTGGGCTTGAATCGTAACGTCGAGCGCGGTGGTCGGCTCGTCGGCAATGAGCAGATCGGGCTCGTTGGCGAGCGCGAGCGCGATCATCACGCGCTGCCGCTGACCACCCGAGAGCTGATGGGGATAGGACGACAGGCGCTGCTCGGGATCACGGATGCCGACACGCGTGAGCAGCTCAATGGTGCGAGTGCGTGCCTGCGCGCGACTCATCCCACGGTGAAGGCGCAGTGTCTCGCCGATCTGCTTCTCGATCGGATGGAGCGGATTGAGCGAGGTCATCGGCTCCTGGAAGATGATGGAGATGCGACGGCCGCGAATGTCTCGCAGCGCCGCATCGTTCACCTTCAGCATGTCGCGGCCGTCGAAGAAGATCTCGCCGGAGGGATGCGATGCGGCCGGATACGGCAGAAGGCGCAGAATGGAGAGGGCGGAGACGGACTTTCCAGAGCCGGATTCGCCAACCAGCGCGACCGTCTCTCCCTTGGAGATGTTGAACGAAACGCCCTTGACTGCTTGCGTGTGGCTGCGCCCAGCACGGAAGTCGACGGACAGGTTGCGCACCTGCACCAAGGTGGAGGCGTAGCTCATCTCGACCTCTCGGTTACTATCGCCCCCGTCGCCGCAGCCGCCGCTTGCGCGCCCTGGTCGGCGGCGAGCGTGTCCTCTCCCGGCGCAGGGACGTATGCCTTGCGCGGGTCGAAAGCATCCCTGACCGCCTCGCCGACGAGTATCAGCAGGGACAGGATGATCGCGATCGAGAAGAACGCGGTGATGCCGAGCCAGGGCGCCTGGAGATTGGTCTTGCCCTGCGCCAGCAGCTCGCCGAGGGACGGCGAGCCGGGCGGCATGCCCAGGTTGAGAAAGTCGAGCGCCGTCAGCGCCGTGATCGCCGCCGACAGCTTGAACGGCAGAAATGTCAACGTCGCCACCATCGCATTCGGCAGCAGGTGCTTGAACATGATCTTCCAGTCCGACAACCCAAGCGCCTTGGCGGCTGTGATATATTCGAAATTGCGGCCGCGCAGGAACTCGGCGCGTACGACGCCGACGAGGCCGACCCATTCAAATATGAGGAGCACGATCAGCAGCGTCCAAAAGCTCGGCACGAGGACCGAGGAAATGATGATCAGCACATAGAGCACCGGGATCGATGACCAGATCTCGAGAAAGCGCTGGAATGTGAGATCGACGCGTCCGCCGAAATAGCCTTGCACGGCGCCGGCCGTAACGCCGATAGCGGACGACAACACCGTCAGCAACAGCCCGAACAGAAGCGAGATCCGCAGGCCGTACAGCGCGCGGGCGACAACGTCGCGTCCCTGGTCATCCGTACCAAGCCAATTGCGATTGCCGATGGCGTTGAAGCGGGCGAGCTGCTCGGGCGGCGCCTCGCACAGCTTGGCGCGCGTCGCCCAAGGCGGGGGGGCGGGGAAGCCCAGGCACCGGCCCTCCGGACCGACGATGCCGGGATGGTCCTTGTTGATGGTGGAGTAGGAGTAACGGATCGGCGGCCACAGCATCCATCCGTTCTCGTTGATTTCCTGCTGGATATCCGGATGCTTGTAGTCGGTGATCGCGAGGAAGCCGCCGAACTTCGATTCGGGATAGTCGACGACGATCGGAAACAGCAGCTCGCCCTTGTAGCTCACGACAATCGGCTTGTCGTTGGCGATCAGCTCGGCGAACAGGCTGACGAACAGCAGTCCGAGGAAAAACCACAGGCTCCAATAGCCGCGGCGATTGGCGCAGAACGCTTCCCAGCGGCGGCGCCAGATCGGGGTGCGCAGGCCGACGAGGAAGCGGCCAATGACGGGAATGCGCGGCCCTGCTTTCCGGCCTGCCGCGTCGCGGGGGGCCGTGGCGCCAGGCGTCCCGGGAGCCGTCCGGCCCGCGTCGTCGGGGACCGTGCGGGTATCGTCCATCGCCTCAGGCCTCCCTGCTTTCGAAATCGATGCGGGGGTCGACGAGCGTGTAGATGAAGTCGGTGACGATGTTGATGACGAGCCCGAGCAGCGAAAAGATAAAAAGGGTGGCGAACACGACGGGGTAGTCGCGATCTATCGTGCTCTTGAAGCCGAGATAGCCGAGCCCGTCGAGCGAGAATATAGTCTCGATCAGCAGACTGCCTGAGAAGAACGCGTGTATAAACGTGCCGGGAAAGCCGGCAATGATCAGCAGCATCGCGTTCCTGAAAACATGCCCGTAGAGAACCTGGCGCTCGCTGAGGCCCTTGGAGCGGGCGGTCAGGACGTACTGCTTGCGGATCTCGTCCAGGAACGAGTTCTTGGTCAGGAACGTCATGGTGGTGAAGGCCGAAAGCGCTATCGCCGTAAGCGGCAGCGCCAGATGCCAGAAGTAGTCGCCGACGCAGCCGGCATCGGTCGCGCACTGGAGAAAGGTGTAGCTGACGTAGGCGTCCGAATGCAGTCCGCGCGAGGGGAAGATCTGCCAGAACGAGCCGCCGGCGAACAATACGAGCAGAAGCACTGCGATCAGGAACCCCGGTATCGCATAGCCGATCACGAGAACGCCGCTCGACCAGGTGTCGAACGGCTCGCCATCGCGAACGGCCTTGTGGATGCCGAGCGGTATGGAGATCAGGTAGGACAGCAGCGTCATCCAAATGCCGAGCGAGATCGAAACCGGCAGTTTCTCGATGATGAGATCGAGCACGCTGACGTCGCGGAAATAGCTCTTGCCGAAATCGAAAGTCAGGTAGTTCCGCATCATGATGTAGAAGCGCTCGTAGGCCGGCTTGTCGAAACC
>JBFWYV010000033.1:0-25415 GCA_050186055.1 Hyphomicrobiaceae bacterium
GCTGCGCCAGCGTGTCCTGGAGGGTGATCAGCAGGAGGAACTGGCCGGGACCCTGCTGGTGATCCGCCGGATCGCCATCGTTGCGGTGGTTCTCGGCGGCTACCTGGTCTATCGGGCGCTTGGCCGGTCACAGGGCCTGGCGGCGATCGGGCTCATTTCGTTTGCTGCGATAGCCCAATTGGCGCCGGCGTTCTTCGGCGGCTTGATCTGGCGCGGCGCGACGGCACGCGGCGCTATCGCGGGCATTGTTGCGGGATTTGCGGTGTGGAGCTACACGCTGCTGCTGCCGTGGGTGGTCAAGGCGGGGCTTCTTACCGGAGACATCATGCAGCACGGCCTGCTGGGTCTGGCGATGCTGCGGCCCCAGGCGCTGTTCTACCTGACGTTCGATCCCTTGACCCATGGCGTGCTCTGGAGCCTGGCCGCCAACATCGTCGCCTACGTCGCGTTTTCACTATGGCGCGCGCCGGAGCCGATCGAGCGGATGCAGGCGCATCTCTTCGTTCGTGCCGACACCCAGCGCGCTCCGCCGGTGCCGGCGTTCCGGCTGTGGCGGACGTCGGTCACGGTGGCGGATTTGCAGGCGACGGTGACGCGCTACCTGGGTGCGGAGCGGGCCGAGCGCTCGTTCATCGAGTATGCCGCGGGCCGCGGCATCGCCCTCCAGCCGCACGCCGAGGCCGATATCCAGCTCCTGCGCTTTACCGAGCATCTCCTGGCGAGTGCCATCGGAGCGGCCTCCGCGCGTCTGGTGCTGTCGTTGCTGCTGCGGCGTTCCGACGTCGGCAGTGCATCGGCGTTGAAGCTCCTCGACGATGCCTCGGAGGCGCTGCAGTACAATCGCGACCTGCTGCAATCGGCATTGGATCAGGTGCGTCACGGGCTCGGCGTGTTCGACCGGAACATGCAGCTCGTATGCTGGAACCTGCAGTTCCGCGAGTTGCTCGGACTATCGCCGCAATTCGGTCGTGTCGGGGTTCCGCTGTCCGATATTCTGCGTACGTGTGCAGAGCGCGGCGATTTCGGCCCGGGCCCGATGGAAGAACTGGTCGCCGACCGCCTGATGAAGCTCGCCGTGACCAAGGAGACGTTCCAGGAGCAGTTCGACGGCGGACGCCGGATCCTCGAGGTGCGCGTCGCGCCGATGCCGCAGCCTGAAGGCGGCATCGTGTGCACGTTCTCCGACATTACCGAGCGCGTCGAGGCGGCCGATGCGCTGGCACGGGCGAACGAGACGCTGGAGGGCCGGGTCCGCGGCCGCACGTCGGAGCTTGAAGCCGCCAATGAGGCATTGGCGATCGCCAAGGCGAACGCCGACAACGCCAGTCTCGACAAGACGCGTTTTCTGGCGGCGGCCAGCCACGACCTGATGCAGCCGCTCAATGCGGCGCGCCTTTATACGTCGAGCCTGGTCGAGCGCAATCTGTCGTCCGATAATCAGGCCATCGCGCGAAACATCGATGCCTCGCTGGGAGCGGTCGAGGAGATTTTGTCGGCGCTGATCGATATCTCCCGCATGGATGCAGGACGGCTGGAGCCGGAGATCGCCGACTTCGCGTTGGCCGAGCTCTTCGAGAGAATGGAAGTGGAGTTCGCCCCGGTGGCGAGCCGCAAAGGGTTGAAGCTCCGAATGCTGCCGACCCGCCAATGGGTGCGTTCCGACCGCCGCCTCGTCAAGCGGGTGCTGCAGAATCTCGTGGCCAATGCGCTGAAGTATACCGGGCGCGGGCGTGTGCTGGTGGGCGTACGGCGCCGCGGCGACCGCCTCAGAATCGAGGTGCACGACATGGGGCCGGGCATACCCCGGTCCAAGTATGCTGCGATATTCAAGGAATTCGAGCGACTGGAGACGAGCAGCAGCGAAGCGCAAGGATTGGGACTTGGACTTTCGATCGTGGAGCGCATCGGACGGCTGCTGAAAGCACCCGTCGGCGTCTCGTCGGTCATCGGTCGCGGCTCCATGTTCTTCATCGCACTGCCGCTGGCGGATGCCGGACGGGCCGCAATCACGGCGAGCAGCCGGCCAGCGCCGACACAGACTCGCCTGAAGGGCTATACGACGCTCTGCGTCGACAATGAGCCGGCTGTGCTTGCAGGGATGCGCGCGCTGCTCGAGGGCTGGGGCTGCGAGGTGCTGACGGCATCCGGCGGCCGGCAAGCGCTTTCGTTCCTCGAAGCTCGCCACGGCAAGCCGCCTGATGCGCTGCTGGTCGACTATCATCTCGACGAGGAGACCGGACTGGATGTGATTGCCGCGGTTCGCGCTGCGAGCGGCGTCGAGGTGCCGGCGGTGATCATCACCGCCGATCATTCGCCGGAGGTTCAGCGGGAGATCCGTGATCGCGGCCTTGTCGTGCTGGAAAAGCCCCTGAAGGCTGCGGCGTTGCGCGCCATCCTGAATCACTACGCGAGTCGCGGGAGAGCCGCTGCGGAATAGCCATCTTCGAATTGAAACCGGTATGCCGGTCAGTCGATCGCCGCCCGGGCGTCTTTCTGCCACTGCGCCGATCCGATCTTGCCGATCGCGATCACCGCCTGGGTCCGGCTGTCGACGCCCAGCTTCTGCAGGATGGCGGAGACATGCGCCTTGATGGTGGCTTCGGAGACGTTGAGCTTATAGGCAATCTGCTTATTGAGCAGGCCCTCGCCAAGCATCATCAGGACCCGCACCTGCTGGGGCGTCAAAGTGGAGAGCCGGCGCGCCATCCCGGTCAGCTCGGGATCGGGTGCGCCTTCAAGAGCGATGCCGGGCGGCGACCAGACGTGTCCCTCCAGCACGGCCCGCACCGCCGTCCTGATCTCGTCGGCGGGCAGCGATTTGGGAACGTAGCCTGAGGCCCCGAACTCGAGCGCCTGCCGCACCGTTCCCGCGTCCTCATTGGCAGACACGATCATGACCGGGATCTCCGGATGCTGCGCCCGCAGGTAGAGCAGGCCGGACAGGCCCTGGACGCCGGGCATTGCCAGATCGAGCAATACGAGGTCGATGTTCTTTACGGCGGCGAGCACCGTGGTCAGCTCGTCGAGCGACCCGGCTTCCTCGATCGCGACGTGATCGAAGGCCGCCGCAAGAGCTTGTCTCAGGGCGCCCCGGAACAGGGGATGATCATCGACGATGACGATGTTCTGGCTTGCCATCCCGGATCTCCCGATGCCGACTGCCGACCAGCGCCGTTCCAATCTGATGTTGGTTCGGACCGAATGTCGCGGGCACAACCTAAGGTACGTCGCGACGGGACGCAGTACTGCCTCATAAAGCAGGCACGGTTGGCGCTTGACAATAGGCTGCCGGTGCCAAGCCTAATCCGGTGAAGCGCCCCCAGCCTGTGCCGCATCTGCGGAGGATGCCGGCGTGCGCTTGAGGACCGGGCTGCAACGAGGGGATGGCAATGGATCTCGAGGAGCGGAAACCCTACTGGCGCCATACCAAGTTCCAGATGCTTGCGAGCCTGCTGCCGTTCCTGGCGCTCCTGATCGTGCTGCCGCTCTACGTGGACAAGCTGAACTCCAACAAGTTCCTCGGCTTCCCTCTCGGCTATTTCATGATGGGACACGGCCTGATGCTGATTGCGGTATTCACCGTGGCCACTTTCATCAACCGTCAGGACGCGATCGACCACTGGCACGGCGCCAACGAGGACATCTGAGGGCTGCCGATAGGGATTGCCGTGTAGCACGGCGCCGCTTCAGCCGCAGATGCAATGGGCGACCGCGGTCGGAAAATGCAGGACAAGGCCAGGTTTCCATGGCGACCTCCACTGTTCATCGACGGCTCGTCAATCCGCGGCTGGGGACCTTCTTCGGCATCTTCGTCAGCCTGCTTGCCGCGCTCGTTCTGCTGCTGCTGATCTTTGAGCGTCTCGGGTTGGAGGCGGAGCAGCTGCGGCTGGCGATGTTTGCCGGTCCGCTGGTTCTGTACGTGCTGATCGGTGTCGTCGCGCAAACCTCCCGTCCGCTGGAGTTCTTTGCCTCCGGCCGCCGTGTTCCGGCCGTTTACACAGGGCTCGTCCTGGCGCTGTCGGCGGTCGGCGCCACCGGCCTCGTCGCGGGAACGGGATTGTTCTTTCTCAATGGGTTCGATGCGTGGTGCATCGCGATGGGCATCTGGTCCGGCTTCGTCGTCATGGCCCTGATGGTGGCGCCCTACATCCGGAAGTTCGGTGCCTTCACCGTGCCGAGTTATCTCGGGCGCCGTTTCGAAAGCCAGCTCCTGCGCCTGACGGCTGCGGGGATCCTGTTCGTCCCCATGCTGCTGATCGCGGCGGGGGAGCTGAAGATCGGTGTGTTCGCGGCAAGCTGGCTGACCGGTATGAGCCAGCCCGCGGTTGCACTCGTCATCGTCGTCGTGATCGTCGTCTCCGTTTCGCTCGGTGGAATGCGGTCGCTGACGTGGAGCAATGTTGCGCAGGCCATCGCCGCGCTGCTGGCCCTGATGGTTCCCGTCGCGATCGTAGCGGCGATCGAGACCAGCCTTCCGCTGCCGCAATTGAGCCACGGCCCGGTCCTGCGTGCCATCGGCCGCCAGGAAGCATCGCTGGGCGTGCCTATTCCGATCGCTGCGGCTTTCGCCCTGGATTTTGCCGGCACCGGCATAGAGACGATTACGCATAGGATCGCGCAGCCATACGCCAATGTCGGGCCGATCGCATTCATCCTGACCAGCTTGTGTGTGATGTGCGGAATCGCAGGTGCGCCGTGGCTGTTGCCGCGCTGCAGTTGCACGCCCGGCGTCTACGAGGCGCGTAAATCGACGGCCTGGGCCATCGTATTCGTCGGCCTTGCCCTCATCACTGCCGCCTCGGTGGCCGTATTCTTGCGAGATATCGTCATGGATACGCTGGTCGGCCGGCCGGTGGACGGCCTGCCGGCATGGTTCGAGCGTTTGCGGCAACTCGGGCATGCAAGCGTGGAGGGCAATCTGTCGGCGCTGCCGCTGACCAGTTTCGGGTTCAGGCGTGATGCGACATTGTTTGCGCTGCCGATTGCTGCCGACTTCTCGGACGTCGTGCTTTACATGGCGCTGGCGGGAGCCGTTGGCGCGGCCTTGCTCGGCGCGAGCGCGGCCGTCGTTGCGATCGGGAACATGCTGGCCGAGGACGGCGTGAACGGGCTGGCGTGGGAGCCGCTGGAGAGCCGCATCCGGCTGACCCTGGCGCGGATCGGGATCAGCGGGGCGGCCGTGCTGGCTGGCTGGATTTGTCTGGTTGTCCCCGCGGACCCGCTCGATCTCATGCTATGGGCACTGACGCTGTCGGCGTCTGCCGCGTTTCCGGTGCTGGCGCTGTCCATCTGGTGGAAGCGCCTCAGTGCGGGCGGCGCACTCGCCGGGATGATCGCGGGCTTCGTGGTGGCGCTGCTCGCTATCCTGGCGGGAGAGGCGACCTGGCTTGGCATTCCCGGTCAGATCGGTGCCGTATTCGGTCTGCCGGCGTCGCTCATGGCCGCCGTGATCGGGACCCGCGTAACGCCTGCCGTGGGACGTGGCGTGCAGCAGATCGTGCGTGACATGCGGATGCCCGGGGGGGAGACGATGCACGATCGCGAGGTTCGTATCCGCCGGCTCAAGCGCCGCCGCGTCGGCTGACGGGCGAAGCTCCGCCGCCGGTTGGATCGGGACCCGGCAGGGCCCACAAGTACGGCGGCGCTTCGTTACAGGCTTGCATGCAATGCCTGCCGGCGATAATCGCTCAATCTTGTGCTTCGCCGTATCTCATCATGATCGATCGGGACGGAGGATTGCGCGAGGCGCGGCGCCTCGCAAGGTCGCCTCCCCCGGTTTGGTCGCATTCCGCTAGGAGTTCCATTCGGATGGACTTTTCCCGAGAGCGCCTGGGGCTCTACGCTCCGGTCGAGCCGTTCATGCAAGCCCGCATGGCGGTAGGCGGCGGCCACGAGATCTATTTCGAGCAGAGCGGCAATCAAAGCGGAGAGCCGGTGCTCATCGTCCACGGCGGACCCGGCGGCGGCACCAATCCAACGATGCGGCGCAGCCATGATCCGGACCGATATCGCATCATCATGTTCGATCAACGCGGGTGCGGCCGCTCCACGCCCCATGCCAGCCTCGAAAACAATACGACCTGGGATCTCGTCGCCGACATGGAACGGCTGCGTGTTCAGCTCGGAATCGAACGCTGGCATCTGTTCGGCGGCTCCTGGGGCTCGACTTTGTCGCTCGCATACGCGGAGACGCATCCTGAGCGCGTCGCCTCCATCATCCTGCGAGGTGTCTTTCTACTGAGGAAAATCGAGCTCGACTGGTTCTACCAGGACGGGTGCGGCTGGATCTTCCCCGATGCGTACCAGAGGTATCGGGATCACATTCCGGCTGCGGAGCGTGGCGACATGGTCGCGGCCTATCATAAGCGGCTCACCGACCCCGACCGGTCCGTGCAGATCGAGGCCGCCAAGGCGTGGAGCGTGTGGGAAGGGTCCACCTTATCGCTGCAGGAAGACCCGGAGCGCGTTCGGCACTTTGCGAACGAGACTTACGCCTTGGCATTCGCGCGGATCGAATGCCACTATTTCATCAATCGGGGATTCTTCGAGACCGACGGGCAGCTTCTCAAGAATGCCCATCGGATCGCGCACATACCGACCATCATCGTGCATGGCCGCTACGACGTGTGCACGCCGTTGCGCAATGCCTGGGATCTGAAGCAGTCGCTGCCGAACGCGGATCTTCGGATCGTCCCTGACGCCGGTCATGCGATGACGGAGCCCGGCATCGTCCATGAGCTCGTCTCGGCGACGCGCCGTATTCGAGGAATATAGCGCCGGCACGCTCGGACGTTCACGGAGTCCGAGCGCGCGGGCTCCAGGTCAGAAGCCGAACACCCGGCCGAAAAAGAATTCGGCAAGGTCGTTGTTGCACCAGAAGCTGGAGTAGGCTTTGCAAGCCACTTCGTGGCTGCCCTTCCAGATCATTTCCAGCGCGACCCAGAGAATGATCAGCAGGCCGATCCAGGTGATCCACGGATGCTTGACCAGCAGCTTGGCGATATAGTGTGAGGCCACTGCCATCAACACGATCGCAACCGCCAGTCCGATGACGAGAACACCGGTCGAGCCCTTGGCGGCTCCGGCGACCGCCAGCACGTTGTCGAGCGACATCGTGAGGTCGGCCAGCATGACCTGGAACACAGCCGCTCCGAATGGCAGGTAGCTGCCGTCGGCCGCGACCTTGACGCCAGACTCGTCCTCGTGGCCTGAAACGATCTGCCGATACATTTTCCAGCAGACCCAGAGCAGAAGGATTCCGCCGGCCAGCGTCAGACCTATGATCTGGAGAAGCTGGGTCGCGATGGCCGCAAGCGAGATACGCATGACGACGGCGGCGGCGATGCCCCAGAATATGACCTTGGCCCTCATATTCGGAGCGACGCGCGAGGCGACCAGACCGACGACAACGGCATTGTCGCCGGCAAGCACTAGGTCGATGAGCAGAACATTGAGAACGCCTAGCCAATTCTCAGTGATCCAGGCCAGCATGAAAGGTTTCCTGATTTGCTAGTGACGGAATGCGGTGGGTGGCCCTTTAAGTGCCGGTAAGGTGCTGGCGATTTGGGGTCACATGAGCCTGTTGACAAGGATGCGGCAGGACATGCGTCACAATGTGTTGCAATGTGGCCCGGCTGCGATAGGGGAGACTTCGTGCCGGACAGCGATTGCGGCCCCGGGCCTCTGTGCCGGGAAGATCGGCATAGACCGGACGAGCCATGCGCATGCTGCGTATAGCTCGCTCGGTTCCCAGGGGAGCATCGCGGTTTAGCGCTTCGAGAACTGGAAGCTACGGCGTGCTTTCATCTTGCCGTACTTCTTGCGTTCCACGGTGCGGCTGTCGCGGGTGAGGAAGCCGCCTTTCTTCAGCACACCGCGCAGTTCCGGCTCGTAGTAGGTCAGCGCTTTGGAGATGCCATGGCGGACCGCGCCAGCCTGACCGGACAGGCCGCCGCCGGTCACCGTTGCCATGATGTCGTACTGGCTGAGACGGTTGGCCGTGTCCAGAGGCTGCTTCAACAGCATCTGGAGCACGGGACGCGCAAAGTAGGCGGAGAATTCCTTGTCATTGACAGTGATCTTGCCGCTGCCGGGCTTGACCCAGACCCTCGCCACCGCGTTCTTGCGCTTTCCGGTGGCATACGCTCGGCCATACTTGTCCAGTTTCTGGACGTGAACGGGCTTGGCTGACGCCTGTGCATCCCCGGTTCCGGTGAGCGTGCCCAGATCCTGCAGGGATTTTGTCTCTTCGGCCATGCTGTCAGGCCCTCACGTTCTTGCGGTTCATCTTGGCGACATCGACCACCACCGGGTTCTGCGCGGCGTGCGGATGATCCGGCCCCTTGTAGACCTTGAGGTTCCGCATCAGCCTGCGCTGCAGGGGACCGCGCTTGAGCATGCGCTCAACCGCCAGTTCGACGACGCGCTCGGGGAACTTGCCTTCCATGATCATGCGCGGCGTTCTGGTTTTGATGCCGCCGGGGTAGCCGGTATGGTGGTGGTATTCCTTGTCCTCGTACTTGTTGCCGGTGAACACCACCTTGTCGGCATTGACGACGATGACATTGTCGCCGGTGTCGACGTGCGGCGTGTAGGTTGGTTTGTGCTTGCCCTTGAGGCGGATGGCGATGAGAGAGGCGAGCCGGCCGACGACCAGACCTTTGGCGTCGATCAGGACCCAGTTCTTCTCCACCTCGCCGGGCTTGGCGACGTAGGTTCGCATATTGCGGCTGATCCCTATGCTTCGGTCTGTACAGTGACCGGTGCTATGCGCGCGAACGCCCGCAGGCGGCTCGCGCAGGCGGCTTGATTGAAGACTTCGTGTAGGCCGCAGCACACCTTGCGTCAACGCAATTTAAGATATATATTTCAATTGGTTGATTGTTACGGTAACATAATACCTCAAATAATGGCATCGGCATAAGGCTGACGGGTCACCGAACTATCGTTGCAGGCCGACATGCTCGCGCCCAACTTTTCGCAAAACGCTAGTTTATGTGTGCGAGTCAGGGTGTTGAGCCCCTATGCCCGGCAATCTTGCCGGGAGCCCATCCTGGAGCGGTTTTGGAGATGACGATCATGGTGTCTTTACAGCAGCTCGCAAAGCGGGTGATGCGGACTGTTGCAGGTGGATTGGCTGCGATGGCTCTTGCCGGCGCGCTAGCGGTTGCGGAAATGCCGGCCGTGTCGGCGCAAGACAAGAGCCAGGACAGCCAACTGCAGCCGGACTTCAAGCAGATCAAGCTGACGGAAAAGCATCTGACGGGCTTTCTGGGCGCCCAGAAGGACCTGATCGCCATTACCGCGAAGCTGGAAGCGGCCGGCGATACGATCGATGCAAAGCTGCAGAAGGAACTCGACGATATCGGCGTCCGCAACGGGTTCAAGGACTTCGCGGATTTCGAGGAGGCTCGAGCCAATATCATGCTGGTGATGGTGGGGCTCGACCCCGATACGGAAAAATATACGGATCCGGCTGAACTCATCCGTCAGGACATCGAGGCGATCAAAGCGGATAAATCGCTTTCGGAGGCCGACCGGAAATCACAACTGGAAGAGATGAATGAGGCGCTGAAGGAGATCCAGCCGCTTCAATACAAGGAAAACATCGAGGTCGTCCGCAAGTTTGCAAAGCAGGTCGATGAGGCCCTAAAGTAGCGCCTCGGCTTAATCCCTGCGAACGTCGGAGCCCATGTCGGAGTCCATGCCGGAGCCAGTGGCAGATAGACAAGCGCACGATGCGGGCGGTTCGGGGCGTTCCGTTGTTCTTGTAAGCACACTGGAGCGGGGGGTCGCTCTTGTGACGCTCAACCGGCCGGCGACCCGCAACAGTCTTTCGCTTGAGATGCTGGGCGAGCTGGCGAAGGCGTTCGACGGCCTTGGCTGCGACAGCACGATCCGCGCAATCGTGTTGGCGGCGACTGGATCGGCATTCTGCGCGGGACATGACCTCAGAGAAATAACTGCGCACCGAACGGATCCCGACGCAGGCGAGGACTTCTTCAGACGGACGATGGCTGCTTGTTGTGCAGTGATGCAGGCGATCGTGGCGTGTCCCAAGCCGGTGATTGCTGCCGTCGGCGGCACGGCAACAGCGGCCGGTTGCCAGCTCGTCGCAACGTGCGATCTCGCTGTTGCGGCGGAAAGCGCGAGATTCTGCACGCCGGGCGTGAACATCGGACTGTTCTGTTCCACACCGATGGTGGCGCTGTCGCGGAATGTCCCGCGCAAGCGTGCAATGGAGATGCTGCTCACCGGCGAGACAATCGATGCCGCGACCGCCGCCGAGTGGGGGCTCGTCAATCGGATCGCACCGGCTGACCGGGTCATGACTGAGGCGTTGGAATTTGCGCGTCAGATCTCTGCCAGGTCGCCGCTCACGATCGCGGTCGGCAAGAAGGCGTTCTACCAACAGCTTGAGCGTCCGCTGGCGGAAGCCTACGAGCTGACGGCCCGCGTGATGGTGGAGAACCTGCTCGCCAAAGATGCTGAAGAAGGGATCTGCGCGTTTTTGGACAAGCGCCCACCCGCTTGGACGGGATGTTGAGCGATGGAGCCTCGCGTCAGTCTGATCACTCTGGGCGTTGCCGATGTCGGCCGTGCGCGCCGCTTTTATGAGGCGTTGGGCTTCAAGGCGTCGGCGGCGAGCCAGCCGGACGTTACGTTCTTCGAGGCGGGAGGCGTTATCCTGGCGCTGTTCGGGCGTTCGTCGCTTGCCGACGATGCTTCGCTTGCCGACAGCGAGCCGGGATTCTCAGGGATCGCGCTGGCCCACAATTGCCGGAGTGAAGCTGAGGTCGACGCTGTTCTGGCAGAGGCTGTCGCGGCCGGAGGCCGATTGCTGAAGCCGGCGCAAAAGGTCTTCTGGGGTGGCTATCTGGGCTACTTCGCCGATCCGGACGGGCATCTTTGGGAAGTTGCCTACAATCCACACTGGCCGCTGGATGAGGGCGGCCGGCCTCTGCTTCCGGCGCCGGCATGAGCGTTTCAGGCAGCGGTGCCGGACGTCGCGGCGGTTCGCCGCCGGGGCCGCGAAAACAGCCGGCGAACCATCAGCAGGAGGATCAAGACGAAGCCTCCGATCATGACCAGTGCGATCGGATGCTTGTCCCACAGCAGCACCGGGCTGATCTGCCCGTCGTAAACCAGTTCCAGATCCTTGCGCAGCAGCGTTACGTCGAAACCTGAATCCGTGCGCAGCATCATCGAAACCGCCGCAACCTGGTCGCGGCTGGCCAGCACAGCGTCGCGGACGCGAGGGACCGCCAGCACGTGCATCTTGGCCGGGTTGACGGCGACCGCACGCAGGACGTGCTCTCGTGCTTGCGGCTTAAGCCCGCCGAGATAGCTGGCAAAGGTTTCCAATTCGGGTTCGGTTACACTGCGGGCTAGGCCCTTGAGATCGCGGTCCGACAGCTCGAACAGGGTGTCGCGCGCGCTGCGGCTGATGCCGGCAAGCCGGACCGCTGCCAGCCGGTCGTCCAAAGCGAACAGTCGCTTGAGCTGTTGCGAGGAGAAATCCTCAGGGTTGGCGCGCCGATAAAGTCCGAAGTCGAGAACGCCGTCCAGAAGGGGGCCGGCCAAAGCCGTCCACGCAAGCCCGGCGCCCAATGAGCGCGTCTGCCGGGCGATCTCCATTCCCTTGTCCGGCAGGCGCGTCACGGCTTCGGCCAGCGAGCCGTCTGCCAGGCGCCGTAGCAGCCCCTGCTCTCCTTCCGAAGCCAGCGTCAGGGCGACGACCTCGTCGAGGCGCGGCAGGTCGCTGGGCTTGAGCGGATCGATGAACGCCCGGAAAGCCTCATGCCGTTCGGCCAGGTCGACGACCTTGGCATGGCCGCGCTTGAAATCGCGCCAGATGTCGACGGTACGTTCCGCCGTGGCCGCTGCGATTTCGGCCGTGTGCGCGGATATCTGCTCGGATATGGCATTGGCCAGCTCGGTCTTGACCGCATCCATCGAGGCTTTCGATTTCATCTCCGTCGCGATGATCGGCAGCACGCCGTTGCGGAAATCCCAGATATCCTTGGCGATCAGAATGAGGCCGACGCCGCCGGCTACGACAGATACCAGGCGTCCCAGTACCGAGCCGACGATGCGCTGTCCGATCCGGGTGGCGATCCGGGCAAGCTGACGCCGCACGACGAGGATCACCGCGCCGGTCAGGGCGCCGGTGCCTTCGATGAGCACCGATCCGGCCGGGACCTTTGCGCCCGCGATCTGGGGATCGAGCTGGAACTCGCGGCTGGCATCCGATGCGACGACGCGGGCGATCGTGGTTCCGTAGCGCGGCCCGAGAAAGGCTCTGATGCAGGCAAGTGCGGGTTCAGCGGCATCATTGGCGGCGAGTTCGATCGTGCCTGCCATCTGTTTGGCGGCGCCCGAAGCCAGCGCCTCGATCTGGGTCTTGGTGGCGTCGGCGCGGTATACGCGTTCGGCGACGCTGGCTGCCAGCTCTTGCGCTTTGTCGGTGTTGAAGATCGAGCGGCCCTTCTCCCACAGGCTTGTCTCCGCCGCGACCTCGGTGACCGCGATGTCGATGCGCTTGCCCAGCACCTCCTCGATGCCGGTACGGCGCCACTCGTCCTCGACCAAAGCCCTGTAATCGATCTTGGCTATTCCGGTCTGAAGCGCCTTCAGGGTGAGTGCCTCTACGGCGTTCTTGAAGTTGTTCTCATCCGCGGAACGGCATGTCTCATATTCCGCCCTCGTCATTTCCCTGGCTGCAAGCGGCGCGAAGGCCGGCTGGAACACCATCGATGCCGCTGCAAGCAGACACGCTGCAGCGCGCGTCCGCCGAGACCAAAAGAGTGCCCGCCGGGTTATGGCGATTACGGACGTAAGGGCGTGTGGCAAATTGTGCAGCCGCTGTCAGGTTGGTAGGACCTGTTTCATATAATACCCCCGATTAGGCAATAACCATGACCAACCGGCGCCGTCTCCATCCATTCGCAATGATTTGAGGGATTTGACGAGGATCGGTTTGATTGCATCCGGTCCGGAATTCACTATATCGACGAGCAACTGCAGCTTTAGAGCCAAAGGGCTGCGGCATTCAGTGCATACAAAATGTTGGCAATGAACACGGCTTTGCCACATTTTGGATGCCGTTGCGGGTCGTGAGCGGCGGTGCGGGCATTGCCATTCCCGACCGAAGTCTGCTGACAGAGCATGTTGCTGCGGCATTCATGCGGCTGATCACGCAGACGTTAACCAACGAAACCGGCCCGGACTATGCCCCGCCGGAAACAAAAGTATGTTGCCGCGTTAATGCCCGGAGGGCAAATGCGGCGAGCAATCAACGGGTTTATCAAACGTGCCGAGATCACGTGTGAACTGTCGCGTGTACGTGGATTTCGACGGCACGATCGTGCCATCCGACGCAACCGACACCATATTCGAGCGATTTGCCGCACCGTCGTGGCGTGACGTCGAGCGGGAGTGGCAGGCTGGCAAGATCGGGTCGCGGGAATGCATCACGCGCCAGGTGTCGATGCTGCGCGCCGGCCGCTCCGAGCTGCTGGCGTCGCTGGATCCGATCCAGATCGATCCGGATTTTCCCGAGTTCATGCGCACGTTCAGCGCGGCCGGAATCGGCATCACCATCGTATCGGACGGCTTCGACCTCGTCATTGAAACGCTGCTTCAGCGTTACGGCCTTGATGTTCCGCATTTCGCGAACCATCTGGAGCCGGACGCGGACGGCCGGTGGCGGGTCAGTTTTCCGTTTGCACATGCAGAGTGCATTTCGCTCTCGGGGCACTGCAAATGTTCCCGAACCGAATCGCACCCTGCAGCGTTGAAAGTCGTGATTGGCGATGGGCGGTCAGACTACTGCATAGCGGGGCGGGCCGATCTCGTACTCGCCAAGGCTACTCTGCTCGATCTTTGCCGTGTCAGCGGCACGCCGTGCGTACCTTTTGCGAGTTTTGCCGATGCATCCAGCAAGCTTGCGGACTGGCTGGCCGGACGTCTCCGGCCGGAGCGGACGGCGGCGGGCCAGGGCAGCCGTGGTCAAGGGCGGGGCGGCGACAACAACGAGTTGCTGCTTGAGACCAACCGGGAGGCGACTTTTCAATCTTGAGCCTGTCTCCACTTGCCTGTCGCTTCGGCGCCAACGTGCCGAGGGTCAGGTCGCCGGGTTGAATGGGCCCAAGGCCCCGCTCGAGCGAAGTTGTCGAGGTGGATCAGGCCGTGCACGTACATTCCCGCCATCAGCATTGGCAGCGCGAACAAAGGACTGTGGACTGAGTTGTGAGTGATCGCAGCACATTCGATAAGGGAAGCCGCACCGGGTTTCTGCTGTTCCCTGGCCTCGGAGGTACGCCTGCCGAGCTGCGATATGTATCGCGTGGCCTCGCCAGGGCCGGATACACCGTATACTGTTGCCAGTTGGCCGGACACGGCACGACCTATGAAGCGCTCCGCCGGTCGACGTGGAAGGAGTGGCATGAAAGCGCGAGAACCGCTCTTCGTCGCTTGCGTAGCGACTGCGATGTCGTGATCGCAGGCGGGCTGTCGACCGGCGCGCTGGTCGCGCTGCATCTGGCTCACGAGCAACCCGCCGACATCCAGGGCCTTGTTCTCTACGCACCCAGCCTAAGGCTCGATGGCTGGGCAATGCCCTGGTACATGGATTTGCTTCATCTGATCCGGCCGACGCCGATACCGATCGAGCTGACGATGCCGGAACGGGAACCGTTCGGCCTCAAAGACAAGCGGATCAGGCAGCTCGTCCTTCAGAGCATGCTGAGCGGAGATCCGTCCGAGGCCGGACTTTGGGGCACGCCGCTAAGGACGTTCGCCAACTTCAACAGCCTTGCAGCTCGCGTAAAGCGCGAGTTGCGTTCGATCGCTGCGCCGACCCTGATCCTTCACCCGCGTGAGGATGATGTCGCAAGTCTTCGGAACGCGTTTCTGATACAAGAGAGACTTGCCGGCCTCGCGGAGCTGGTTGTGCTCGATGACAGCTATCACATCATCACTCTGGACCGCCAACGGGCGCTTGTCGTCGACCGGTCTGCCAGGTTCGCGGAACTGATCGAGCGGCAACACGCTGTTGCCTCTCAAGGTGAACGCGCCGGAAAACAGTCCAATGGACCACGGGTTGCAGAAACACGAGTTGCAGAAGGCGGCAGTTGGCGGAACTGAGGAAGTGGTGAACGACTTTGGCACATGGGGCCGTGCCAAAATTAAGTATGCGCGAAAGGAACGTCTCAGGAAGCTATGACCGGTAATTCCGGTCATGCGGGCGAGCGTGTACTGAAGGATGGTCGTGCGGACTGGTGGTAGCGAGGCATGGTAAAGCGAATGTCGACTTCGGATCACAGTATGTTCATTCCGGGTGGCAGAACCGGATTTCTGCTTATTCACGGCATGAGCGGCACGCCTGTCGAGATGCGCTATATTGTCAACGGTCTCGTTCGCGAGGGCTACACGGTGGCTTGTCCGCAGCTCGCGGGTCACTGCCGCTCTGTCGAGGAGCTCAAGGCGACGAGCTGGCGGGACTGGCTTGCCAGCGTCGAGGCCGCACTCGACCAATTGCGGGAATGTTGCGACCACGTGTTCGTCGGCGGACTGTCGATGGGAGCGGTTCTGGCCATGAAGGTGGCTGCACGCAATCCCGATATCATCCGTGGAACCGTCCTTTATTCGCCCACGCTCTGGCTCGACGGCTGGAGCATTCCGCCCTATGGGCGTCTGTTCCGGCTCGTGCGGCACAAATGGTTCGCGAATCTGCTGCACTTCAGCGAACAGTCGCCCTACGGCATCAAGGACGTGCGGTTACGGCAGTTGATCGCAGATGCTTTGAACAGCGGCGATGCATCGAAGGCGGGTTTCCTCAGCATCCCCGGAGGCCTGCTGCTGGAGCTCCGATGGCTCGTCAACAGCGTCAAGGAAGATCTTTGCGGGATCAAGCAGCCGGTGTTGATCGTGCATCCGCGCGACGACGACAGGGCGAGCCTCAGCAATGCGGTCTATCTGGAGCGCAAGCTCGGCGGGCGGGTCGAGACCGTCGTGCTGGAGGACAGCTATCACATCGTGACGCTCGATCGGCAGCGCGATCTCGTCCTTGGCCGGACGACGGCGTTCGCAGCCGCGGTCATGTCGGAACTCAACAGCCGCAGGACACCGGCGGTCGTGGAAGCGATCAAGCCAAGCGCCGTCGCTTGAGACCTGACATCCTTGAGCATATCGCCGATGGCATTTTCGCTATCGGCGATCGATCCACCAACTATTCACCTTGATGGTTAGCATCATTCCATTTCAAAGCGGCGGACTTGAGATTGACAGCCATCTCACATATGAAACGGCCAGGGCGAAGCCGGGAAGCCTTGGTCATGGCAAGTCCTGCGAAATGTGGTGTTGAAATCTCTGATCTATTCATTGAGGGGAGCCGGTTCGGCTTTCTCTTCGTGCACAGGCTGGGCGGAACGCCGGCGGATCTCGCCTACGTCGCCGAAGGTCTTGGTGCCTCGGGCTTCACGGTTTCGGTTCCTCTCCTCTACGGTCATGGCGGCTCGCGTGCGCTCCTGGGCGCAACGACGTGGGAGCAGTGGTATGGTTCCGTGGCCGAGGCTCACGAAGAGCTGGTGCAGTGCTGCGACAAGGTCGTGGTCGGCGGGCTTGGAGTGGGCGCGCTGCTTGCGCTGAAGTTGGCGGCCGGGGCGCCTTCAGCGGTTGATGGCTGCGTCCTGTTTTCTCCGACGTTCTGGCCGAACGGCTGGGCGATGCCCTGGTATGGCGGCGCTCTCCGGCTGATCGGCCATAAGAGGCTGGCGAACCTGTTCCGGTTCGACGAGCGGCCGCCCTACGGCATCAAGGATGAAGTGCTGCGGCGAACGGTTCTCGACGACATGGCGCGCCGGGATGCGCGCTCGAGCGAAGATGTCCTGGGGCGTGCGGGGGGCGCGTTGCTGGAAGTGAAGTGGCTGGCCAAGGAGGTCATGCCCAAGCTCGCTGACGTTCGCCAGCCCGCTCTGATCTTCCATCCGCGCTACGATGACCGCAGCCGGCTGTCGGCGAGCCAGCTTCTGCAAAAGCGGCTCGGCGGCATCGTCAACCTGGTTGTGCTCGAGGACAGCTACCATCTGGTGACGCTCGACCGCCAGCGCGAACTGGTGCTCGACCGGGTCAGGCATTTTGCAGATGAGCTCTCCAACGAAGGCGCCGAGCTCGCGGATCCCCCGCCGGCCTGATCCGGGCGTCGCCTGATGCCGACAGCGATGCGGCACACGGGATGGCGGCAGCTCAACTGCTGCCGCGCTGACTGAGAAACGGCTTCTGCGCAGCGTTGTTGATACCGAGCCAGGACGCGGTCAGGGCATCCACGATGGCGGCGAGCCAGGGGATGACGATCCACCACGGCAGATGGCTCTTGCCGATCAGCCAGCCGGCCAGTCCGGTGAATACCACCGCCGTCAGAGTGCTGATGACGCCGTCCCACTGAAGCGCTGCCGTGGTGGTTTCGCGTGATGAGACCGAGATGAATTCTGCGACCAGCCAGGCAATGGCCAGCAGCAGCATCAACAGCAGCCAGCCGTACACGTCGGAGGGTATCGGCCAGTCGAACACCGGCTTTTGAAGGGATGCCGCCGACGGCAATGTGAGACTTCCGAAATAGGCAGCGGCAGCCAGCAGATAAGGAAACAACCAGATCCCCAGGACCGCTGCGCGTTTGCGGCCTGCTGACGGACCACTGCGTGTCGCCTGAAGCTGGCTCATCTGAATGTCCTTTCAATATGCTGTCGATCCTGACATCGCGGCATCGGCGTCGTCCGGAATCGATGGCGGCTTTGGATGGACTGTCCGACACCGGCCGGCAACAACGCATGCCTCAAATTTGTGGCGGTTCTATTGAAATCATTGGTTGGAGAATAATGCCATAGCGCATCGTGCATCTGTCGGCCGAAGCGGAGGACGAACGACCGGTTCATTTGCGCCCCCGTCTCAATACGGCAACAGCCTCGACCTGTGCGCTCCATACGAACTGGTCGATCGGCGTCACCGCCTCGATTGCGTAGCCGCCGTCGACGAGCAGGCGTGCGTCCCGGGCAAGCGTCGCGGGATTGCAGGACACTGCGACGATGACGGGGACGGCGGATTTCGCCAGCGCTTCGCTTTGCGCCTGGGCTCCCGCCCGCGGCGGGTCGAGGACGACTGCGTCGAAGGTCTCCAGTTCCTTGCGCGACAGAGGTTCGCGAAGAAGGTCACGAACCCGCGTCTCGATCGGTTTGCAGCCGCCTGTCCGTGCCGCCGCCGCAGATAGCGCCGCAATCGCCTCGGCGCCGGCATCGACGGCGAACACGCGGGCGCGTCGCGCCAGGGGAAACGTGAACGTCCCCAGCCCACAGAACAGATCGGCGATGCGTTTGGCCTTTCCGGCTGCAGCCATGACCAGGCTCGTCATTGCCGCCTCGGCTTCTGCCGTCGCCTGGATAAACGAGCCTGGAAGCAATTCGACGTCAGCCGGGCCGAGCTTGAGGACGGGCCGGTCCCGCATCACGATGATCTCGCCGTTGAGCGTCATGCGCGCCACATGCTCGGCGGCAGCGCACGCCGCCAGTGTTGCGCGCGTCCCGGCCGGCAGGTTTCCGCGCGGCCCCTCCACGGCAATGTCGAGGCCGGTCGATGTCGCGGTGACTGTCATCCGCAGCTTTCCATCCCTTGCAAGGAACTGGGCCGCGATACGCTTCAATCCCGGAAGTGCGGCTTGAAGGGAGGGCAACATCACGTCGCAAGACCTGATATCGACCAGCGTGTGAGAGCGATGTGCATGAAAGCCAAGCAGCGTCTCCTCTCCCGCTCGCCGGGCCTCGAGCACAATGCGCCGGCGAGTGGCGGCGGGGATCGTGACGAGCGGCGCCACCGGCGGCTCCAGGCCGCGATGCGCGAACGCCTTGACCACGCTGTCGCGTTTCCATGCGGCATAGAGTGAGGCGGCCATATGCTGCGAAACGCATCCGCCGCAGGTTCCGAAATGCGGACATGGCGCGGTCTGGCGGTCCGGGCTCCCGACAACGATGCGGGAGCGCTGAACCTTCATTTCACTGCGCTCGATCTCGACGGTCTCCCCGGGCAGAGCGCCAGGGACGAACACGTCGCCGGCATCAGTGCGAGCGATCCCGTCGCCCTGGGCGCCCAAGCCGGCAATTTCGACTGTCATTCGTTCAGGCATCGCAGACGGCACCAACGAGCATTTCCTGATTGCCTGAGCCGCCGCGGACCGGAGACGGCATGGTTCCTATCGTGCGCCAACCGGGCTGGCTGTTGATCCAGGCGCAAACGCGTTCGATCGCAATCGCGCGCGCGTGGTCCGAGCGCACGATGCCTCCCTTGCCGACGTGCTCGCGTCCGACCTCGAACTGAGGCTTGATGAGCGCCACCAGCCAGGCGCCTGGAGCAGCAAGCTGGAGCGGAACGGGCAACACGCTCGTCAGCGATATGAAGCTGACGTCGGCGACGACGGCGGTGACCGGTTCGGGGATCACGTCACGCGTCAAACGCCGGGCGTCCGTGTGCTCCAGTCGAATGACGCGCGGATCGGCGGCGATTTCCGGCGCCAGTTGTCCGCTGCCGATGTCGACGGCATAGACCCTGGCTGCTCCGCGCGCTGACAGAACCTGGGTGAAACCTCCGGTCGAGGCCCCGACATCGAGCGCGATCCGTGCTTGCGGGTCGAAACCGAAGGCATCAAGTCCGGCGGCCAGTTTCAGCCCGCCGCGCGAGACCCAGGGCTGCGCGCCCTCGGCGACCTGCAGATCGATATCAGCGCCGACTTCGAGCCCCGCCTTGGTCGCGATGGCACCGCCGGCGGTGACGCAGCCACGCTTGACGAGATCGCGCGCCTGGGAGCGCGACCGCGCCAATCCACGTTCGACAAGGGCCTGATCCAACCGTCGTTTCATGGTCTGGAGTGTAGACGATCGCGACCGATCTGTGCGAGGAGGGACTGAGCCCTTCAGCCACTACAGGCGCAGGGCCTCGCTCGAATACCTGTCCCTGCCTGCGTTCGGGCAGTGCGTTTGCACTGTCTGTTCATCCGCGCCAACCTGCCGGTCGCATATGCCCTCAGACGTCACAGCGCCGAAGGCTCGGCCACCGCTGCTCGAATATGGGCTGCTGCTGGCGCTGGCGACGATATGGGGCTCCTCGTTCACGTTCCTCAAGATCTCGGTGATCTCGATCCCGCCGATAACGGCTGCTGCGATGCGGGCGCTGCTGGCGTGCGTGCTGCTCTATGCGATCCTGCGTGTTCAAGGCGGCCGGCTGCCACGCGATCTCGCGACCTGGAGAAGCTTCGGCGCTTTGGCGGCAGTGAACACCCTGTTTCCGTTCATCCTGATCGCGTGGGGCATCCAGTGGGTGGATGCCAGCCTCACTGTGATCCTCAATTCGACCACTCCGATATTTGCGTTCCTCATCACCTGGGGGATCACGCGACATGAAGCTGCCACCGCCCGCCGCCTGTTCGGGCTGATGGTGGGACTGCTCGGGATCGTGCTGATCGTCGGCGCGACCGCGTTGTCGGGACTGGGGACTCAGATCGTGCCGCAACTGTCGATCGTGCTGGGCTCGCTCTCGTATGCGGCGTCTGCGATCTATGGGCCGCGCTTTCGGCAGATGGGTCCGCTTCTGCCTGCCATCGCGTCGCTGCTGCTGTCGAGCCTTGTCCTGATACCGCTGGCGGCGGTCGTCGAGCGGCCATGGACGGCGACACCCACGCTGCAGTCGCTCGGCGCGCTGCTCGCGGTCGGACTGCTCGGCACCGCGCTCGGCAATGTACTTTACTTCCGTCTGCTCGGCACGCTGGGCACGATCAGTACGACATCGCAGGCCTACCTCAGGGTTCCGATCGGCGTCCTTGTCAGCGTTCTTGTGCTGGGTGAGACCCTGTCCTCGTCGGGCGTCCTGGGCCTCATCTGCGTTGTCGTCGGCGTAGCGGCGATGACCATTCCCAAGGGCGCGATGGTCCCGATGCTGACGGCTGTGCGGACCAGGTTCGGGCAGCATTTTCATCTGTTGCCGGACTACCTGCTGCTGCTCGTGCTGGCTGTGCTGTGGGCGGGGTCTTATATCTGGGTCAAGATTGGGCTCGCGTCGATTCCGCCGCTGACACTCATGCTCGGACGCATATCGGTGGCTGCCCTGTTCCTGCTGATGGTTCTGAAGGTTCGCGGCCTCTCGCTGCCGCGAGATCCTCTGGTTTGGCGCCGCCTTGCGATCCAGGGCGTATTCACCACCGTGATCCCGTTCTCGCTGGTGGCATGGGGCCAGCAGTGGGTCGATGCCGGAGCCGCCGCCATCCTGAACTCTCTGGCCCCGATGTTCGTATTCCTGATCACATGGGGTGTGACCCGGCACGAGCCGGCCAATCCGCTCAAGCTCTTCGGAGTGATGGCTGGGTTGAGCGGCGTGGTGGTCGTGATCGGGCCGGAAGCGCTGTTCGGTATGGGAAGTGAAATCATTCCGCCGATCGCGTTGGTGGTGGCGTCCCTGAGCTATGGGCTCGGTGCGATCAACTCGCGCCATTTCCGAGGCAGCAATCCCGTCGTGAGCGCAACGGGGGCGATGCTGTGCGCGGCGTTGATCCTGCTGCCGTTCGCGCTCGTGATCGAGCGTCCGTGGACCGTATCGCCGACGTGGAGCGCACTCGGGGCCATGCTTGCGGTCGGCGTGCTTTCGACGGGCTGCGGCTTTCTTATCTATTTTCGTCTGGCGCGGACGATCGGATCGCTCGGAGTCAGCACACAGTCCTATCTTCGCGCGCCGATCGGTGTGGTTCTGGGTGCTCTGGTGCTGGGCGAGACGATCACATCGCCCTTGATCGCGGGCATGCTGCTCGTGGTGATCGGCGTTGGCGCGATGACGATGCCGGCCGGTAGCGTCGTTGCCGGCGCGAGCAAACGGGCGTGAAGGCAGCCCGCGGGGTCAGAACCTCAACATGCGCATCCAGCGCATGACGTCGAGCAGGCTCAGTGCGGCGGCTGCGACGTAGGTGAGCGCGGCGGCGCGCAGGATGCGGCGGGCGGCCGGCATGTCCTCGGCTTTCAGGAACTGTCCCGCCTGCAGCAGCGGAAGCGCTCGGCGAAAGCTGGCGTCGTACTCCACCGGCAGGGTGACGGCGTGGATCACGATGGCGAGGCTGAGGAACATGAGGCCGGCCACGACCTCGACAAGGAGGATCGCCGGTGATTTGGCGAGGATCAGAAGGACCGGCGCCAGCAGCATGATCACCGCGCCGATGCTCTGGATACGTGCGGCCTGCCTGGCCAGCCTCGTGCGGGTCGAGAGCGGGCTGTAGCCGGTGGCGTCCTGCATGGCGTGCCCGACCTCATGGGCAGCAATGACCACCGCCGACAGCGAGCGCCCGGCATAGTTCTGCTTGAGAAGCCGCACCGTCTTGGTGTCGGGGTCGTAGTGGTCGCCGGCGGAGGTTTCCTCGACCCCGACTTGGGACAGGCCGAGCCGGTCGAGAAGATGCCGCGCGAACTGGCCTCCGGTGCCGGGGATGTCGGGCCGGTCGGCGGCGTGCTGTGCAATGACGCGCTTGACCCACATCTGCGGCAGGAATGCCAGTGCCACGAAGCCGATGAGGATGATCAGGATGAATGCCAAGCCGGCCTCCGCCAACGCGCCTTTGCCGCACGTCATATAGTACAGCCGGCGAGAGCGGAGGAGGGCTACTCGAACAGACCGAGCTGGTCGGGATGGATCGTGCGCGGGATGCGCTTGTGCCGGCCGTAGTCGATGCGGTCGATAAGCGTCGGATAACGCTCTTGAAACAGCACGATCGCCTTCGCGCGAGAACCGGCGAAGCGCTGTTCCTCCCAGATCTCGTAGAGACGGCGCGGATCGCAGCCGTAGCGCATCAACAGGTCCTTGCGGCGGATCCTGAGCCAGCGTGCGATCCAGATGTCGATGGCGTCGGCCTCCGTCAGCGGACGGCGAAGCGGGCCGGGTTGCGGCGAGGGGGTAGCTTGAGCGATACGCGTCTGCATGGACGAAGGGGACTTGACTCTGATCTGACGAACCTTCGTATGAAGGCATGGAATAGAGCCGAATCCATGGCTTTCCTTGCCTTGACAACTCGTTTGATGCGAGGGGCGCGTACTGCCTGACTGGAGTGACCATTGATCCTGTTCCCGGCCATCGATCTGAAGGATGGAGCGTGCGTACGCCTGAAGCTTGGCGAGATGCGTCGGGCGACTGTGTTCAATAACGATCCCGCCGCGCAGGCGCGCGCCTTTGAGGATCAGGGGTTCGGCTGGGTCCATATCGTCGATCTGAACGGGGCCTTTGCCGGCCGACCGGTGAACGGGAGCGCCGTCGAGGCGATTCTCGGCGCGATTTCCATCCCGGTGCAGCTCGGTGGCGGCATTCGCGATCTGGCGACGATCGAGATGTGGCTGGCCAAGGGCGTTCGACGTGTCATCCTGGGCACCGTGGCGGTACGCGAGCCCGATTTGGTGAAACAGGCATGCCGGCTGCACCCGGGCCGTGTCGCTGTCGGCATCGACGCCAAAGGCGGGAAAGTTGCGGTTGAGGGGTGGGCAGAGACCAGCGAGTTGTCGGCAATTGACCTGGCGCGCCGTCTCGAAGATGCCGGCGTTGCAGCAATTATCTACACGGACATCGAGAGGGACGGCGTGTTGAAGGGCCTTAATCTGCCGGCGACCGTGGAATTGGCCCGTTCCACCTCGATACCGGTCATTGCATCCGGCGGACTGGCTTCGATCGAGGATATCAAAGCCCTGCTGCGCCCTGAGTACGCGATGCTGGAGGGCGCGATTACGGGCCGCGCTCTGTACGACGGGCGGCTTGATGCGCGTGAAGCGCTGGCCTTGATTGCAGCCGCCAAACGCAGCAATTGAGCGAGCCGCAGAGCATCGCGCGTCGGCCTGTATGACCATGAACGCACCTGTCACACCTTCCGGTGGTGCTGGTCGGCAGGCGCGCAATCGCCGTTGTTGAAGAGGAAACATCATGGCAGTCAGGTCGGTTGATGCCCGCACCGTCAAATCGTGGCTTTCAGACGGCGGCGAGATCGCTTTCGTCGACGTCCGCGAGCACGGACAGTACGGCGAGGGGCATCCGTTCCTGGCCGTATCCGTCCCCTACAGCCGGTTTGAGCCCGGCCTCGTGGCGCTGGTGCCCAATCCGGCCGTGCGGCTCGTGCTGATGGACGGTGGTGACGGCGTGGCAGAGCGCGCGGCCCAAAGAGCGGAAGCGCTCGGATACTCCGGCATTTCGGTCATGTCCGGCGGTGCGCCGGGATGGGCGGCGGCTGGCTACACGCTGTTTGCCGGCGTCAATGTGCCCTCCAAGACCTTCGGCGAATTGGTCGAGCATCGGCGCCACACGCCGCGAATTTCCGCGACTGAGCTAAGGCGTCGGACCGAAGCCGGCGACAACATCAGGATTTTCGATGGCCGGACCTTTGCTGAGTTCCGCCGCATGAGCATCCCTGGCGGGGTCTCCTGCCCGAACGGTGAAATGGCGCTGCATCTCGCGGAGATCACCGCCGATCCGGATGCGACCATCGTCGTCAACTGTGCTGGGCGCACCCGCTCGATCATCGGTGCCGAGACACTGATCACGCTCGGCGTGACGAACCCGGTGCTGGCGCTGGAGAACGGCACGCAAGGCTGGTTCCTTGCCGGACTGGACTTGGAGCGCGGTGCGAAGGCGCGGCTGTCGCATGGTTCGCCACCGCAGGTAAGCGAGGACGATCGCGATCGGGCGCGGGCGCTTGCGCTCCGCCAGGGCGCCGGTTTCGCCTCAGCGGCAGAAGTGCAAGGCTGGCTCGGCGAGGCGGCGCGGACGACGGTGCTGATCGATGTGCGGACGCAGGAAGAGCACGTGGGAGATGCTCCCGCTGGCATCGTGCATGCGCCGGGCGGCCAGCTCATCCAGGCCACCGATCAGTGGGTGGGCGTCAGGGGCGCGCGCCTGGTGCTGATCGACAGTGAGATGGTGCGTGCGCCCGTTGCAGCCGGATGGCTGGCGCAGCTCGGACATGAGGTTTGGGTGCTCGAGGGCGGAATGGAGGCAGCCAGGAGCCTGAAGATGCCGCACGGGCCAAAAGCACCGGCGCTGCCGCACCTCGACACGGTCGAGGCCCGCGAGCTGGCGACGGCAATGGAGCAGGGGCGTGTTCTGGTGCTCGACCTGCGGCCTGGCATGAGCTTCCGCCGGCAGCATGTGCCGGGCGCGACCTGGTCTATCCGGCCGAGGTTGTCAGCCGCCTTGTCACGCTCGTCGGAGCCGGTCGTGCTGGTTGCCGACGATCCGGACACGGCGCAGCTCGCCGTTGTCGACCTGAAGGCGTTGGGCGCAGGCGATGTCCGGCTCCTGCAGGGTGGGCTGGACGCGTGGACGTCGGCGGGCCTTGCTGTCGAGGCCTCGCCGGATAGTCC
>JBFWYV010000034.1:0-25290 GCA_050186055.1 Hyphomicrobiaceae bacterium
TGTGCTCTTCCGATCTCAAACATCCAGCCGGTGAACAGCCGCTTGGGCTTGCCGTCGAGCTGGATCTCGTCGACCTCGACGAATGTCGTCGTTTTCGGCGGTTCATCGGGCGGACGCGAATAGCAGACGCGGGGTGTGACTTTCAGCGAGCCGAACTGGTCGGTGGTGTTGAGCGGAACATGCCGCTTCGAGATCCGCGCCGTCACCTTGTCGAGCGCTGCGAACACGGCAACCCGATTCTCGAGCCGCTCGGCTGCCGCCGGCACCGAGGCTGCCACGCTCACGACGAGCGCGGGAATCAAAGGGCAAAGGCGCATGCGCAATGTCCTGCGGTGGCTCCTGCTGCAACGCTTCATCGGTCGCGATCCGATCCGGCGGTCCGGCATGGCTGCCGGCTCAGGCACTCATGGTCTTCAATTCGACGGGGCGAATCAGATCTCGTCCGTCACCTTGCCCAAAACGCTGGAAGCATAAATTGGCCACACAATGACAACGCCCGGCGTCACAAGGTCCGTGGCCGATTATGCAGGCGACATCATGATTCTTCCCAATTCACTATGGGCGCCAGGCCTTGTAATCGCCGGTCGCCTTCGGCCGATGCGCCTTTGTCAGGATGCTGCCCTCGGGCCGATAGGCGGCCGGAGTGCCGGTCATGTTCATGCGATGCGGCAGTTGCCAGGGGCGAGGGGCGGGGTCCTGATCCGATGGAGGGGTGTCGACGGTGTAGTGCAGCCAGCCGTGCCACTCGGGAGGTACCTTCGAAGGCTCGGCCAGCTTGTCGTAAATGACCCATCTGCTCGGGACGCCGAGCGGACCTACGCCGTGCCTCTGGATATAATAGCTGTTGCCGAAGTCGTCCTTGCCGACGAGCCGGCCGTGGCGCCAGATGGTCCAGCGCGTCCCCCAGGTATTGCCGCCCCACCACGAGAAGATTTCCGACAGGATGCTCATGGCGGCTCCGCATTGGCCAATTTCGAATGCTTCCAGGGTCGATTAGCGCAGTCTCGCGTGCGGTGTCCAGAGCGAGGCAAAAGCGCAACACAATCCCGCAAGTGTGCACCTACTAGACCTAGTCTTGCCTCAAGGAAGTTTTTCCCCTGGTCCCCGGCTGGTCGGCGTGCGTCTGCTTGACACGCCGTGCTCTGCGGAACCGGCGGCGTCAGCGCGCGGGTTGGCTGCCGTTGTGACCGGAATTATCCACACAGCGGGGTCAGCACTAGATCTAGTAGTTCAGGTTGCATCCGCGCACATGTTCTCGTTTACGACAGGGGGAGAATCGCCATAGCTTTGCCTTAGTTCACGAGCGACGGCGCGGTCCTTCCGAAACAGGGACGGTGGGGGTTGTGCCGGTCGGTTCAGTGGGCCCGCTTTGATGCCCTGAAGCGGTAGTCTCGCGTCTGGTTTCCATGCGTCAAGCCTGAGCGGCTCCGGCCCCGGGCATCACCAAATCGAAGTTTGAGACGACATCCGGCGCGCAGGTGTGTGTGCCGGGAATGACGGCCTGCGTTCAATCGGCCGCTGTTGTGAAGCGTACCGTCCTGCCGACAACCGGCGGTGCGGAAAACAATCACACGCGAGATTACGCGGGGGACGAGAATGAAGATTACGCGCCGCTTTACCGAGGCCGGAAAGTCACCTTACTCAAGCATCGAGTTTCGGCGCGCAACGTCCGAAATCAAGAACCCGGACGGCTCTGTCGTCTTCAGCCTCGACGGCTTCATGGTGCCGGCGCAATTCACGCAGGTCGCCGCCGACGTGCTGGCGCAGAAATATTTCCGCAAGGCCGGCGTGGCGCGTCGCCTCAAACGGGTTGAGGAGACGCAGGTTCCATCCTGGCTGTGGCGCTCCATGCCCGACGAGCGGGCGCTGGCCGAACTGCCGCCGGCTGAACGCTACGGTGGCGAGAACGATGCCCGGCAGGTGTTCGACAGGCTCGCCGGAACCTGGACCTACTGGGGCTGGAAGGGCGGTCATTTCACGACCGAGGACGACGCCCGCGCCTTCTTCGACGAGCATCGCTACATGCTCGCGATGCAGATGGCCGCGCCCAACAGTCCGCAGTGGTTCAACACCGGCTTGCACTGGGCCTACGGAATCGATGGACCGGGCCAGGGCCATTTCTACGTCGACTACAGGACCGGCCAACTGACCCGTTCGTCGTCGGCCTACGAGCATCCGCAGCCGCACGCCTGCTTCATCCAGTCGGTCGAGGACGATCTCGTCAATGAGAACGGGATCATGGATCTGTGGGTGCGCGAGGCGCGCCTGTTCAAGTACGGCTCGGGCACCGGCTCGAATTTCTCACGGGTCCGCGGCGAGAACGAGAAGCTGTCGGGCGGCGGCAAGTCGTCGGGCCTGATGAGCTTCCTCAAGATCGGCGACCGGGCAGCCGGCGCCATCAAGTCGGGCGGCACGACGCGCCGCGCGGCCAAGATGGTTGTCGTCGATATCGATCACCCGGACATCGAGGACTACATCAACTGGAAGGTGAAGGAGGAGCAGAAGGTCGCCGCCCTCGTCACCGGCTCGCGCATTTGCCAGATGCGTCTCAAGGTGATCATGAAAGCGTGCGTCAACTGCGAGGCGGAAGGCGAAGCCTGCTTCGACCCGCAGCGCAACCCGGCTTTGAAGCGCGCCATCAAGGAGGCGAAGCGCGATCACGTCCCCGACAACTATGTGCGCCGCGTGATCCAGTTTGCGCGCCAGGGCTACAAGGAGATCGAGTTCGCGACCTACGACACGGACTGGGACTCGGAAGCCTACCTGACCGTTTCAGGGCAGAACTCCAACAACTCTGTACGTGTGACCGACGACTTCCTGAAAGCGGTCGAAGCCGATGACGACTGGAACCTCACGGCGCGGACGAGCGGCAAGGTGACCAAGACGGTCAAGGCGCGCGACTTGTGGGAGAGCATCGGCTTTGCCGCGTGGGCGTCGGCAGATCCGGGCATTCAGTTCCACACTACGATCAACGACTGGCACACGTGTCCGAAGTCCGGGCCGATCAATGCATCGAATCCGTGCTCGGAATACATGTTCCTCGACGATACGGCCTGCAACCTGGCATCGATGAATCTCCTGGCGTTCCACCAGCCCGACGGACGCTTCGACACCGTCGCTTACGAGCATGCGTGCCGGCTCTACACGATCGCGCTGGAGATCGCCGTGCTGATGGCGCAGTTTCCCTCGCGCCAGATCGCCGAACTCAGCTACCGCTATCGTACGCTCGGGCTGGGCTACGCCAATATCGGCGGCCTGCTGATGTCGTCCGGCATTCCCTATGATTCGGCTGAAGGCCGCGCGATCTGCGGCGCGATCACGTCGCTGATGACGGGCGTGGCGTATGCGACGAGCGCGGAGATGGCCTCGGAGCTGGGGCCGTTCCCGGGCTATGAGCCGAACGCCGCCGACATGCTGCGCGTGATCCGCAACCACCGGCGTGCGGCCTACGGCGAGACGAGCGGCTATGAGAAGCTTTCGGTTGCGCCGGTGCCGCTCGATCACGCATCGTGCCGGGACAACGCGCTGCTGTCGGCGGCGACGCGGGCCTGGGACCGGGCGATCGAGCTCGGGCAGGTGCACGGCTTCCGCAATGCCCAGTCGACGGTGATCGCACCGACCGGCACCATCGGGCTGGTGATGGATTGCGATACGACCGGCATCGAGCCCGATTTCGCGATCGTCAAGTTCAAGAAGCTGGCTGGCGGCGGCTATTTCAAGATCATCAACCGCTCGGTGCCGACGGCGCTGCGCAAGCTCGGCTACAGCGAAAGCCAGATCGCGGAGATCGAGGCTTACGCCGTCGGCCACGGGTCGCTCGCCCAGGCGCCTGCAATCAACCATTCGACGCTGCGCACGAAGGGATTCACTGACGAGGTGATGCAGAAGCTCGAGGCTGCGCTGGCGACGGCTTTCGACATCAAGTTCGCCTTCAACAAGTGGACGCTGGGCGAGGCGTTCCTGACGGAGGCGCTGAAGGTTCCCAGCGAGAAACTGGTTGATCCGTCGTTCGATCTGCTGGTTCACCTAGGCTTCAAGAGGCAGGAGATCGAGGCGGCCAACGAGCACGTCTGCGGATCGATGACGCTGGAAGGCGCGCCGTACCTGAAGCCGGAGCATCTGCCGGTGTTCGACTGCGCCAACCCGTGCGGACGCAAGGGCAAGCGCTATCTGTCGGCCGAAAGCCATATCCACATGCTGGCGGCGGCGCAGCCGTTCATTTCCGGCGCGATCTCCAAGACCATCAACATGCCGAACGAGGCGACGGTCGAGGACTGCAAGGCCGCCTACATGCTGTCATGGCGGCTGGCGTTGAAGGCCAACGCGCTCTATCGCGACGGCTCGAAGCTGTCGCAGCCGCTCAACTCGCAGTTGTTGTCCGATGATGCGGAGGATGCGGACGAGATCGCGGCCAGGCTTGCCGGCGACAAGCCTGCGAGCCAGAGAGCGCTGGTGGCGGCGGAGCGCATGGTCGAACAGCTCAAGAAGCGGCTGGTCGAGCTGGAGGCCGCGAGCGCTGCGGAGCGCGAACGCCAGAAGCTGCCGACCCGGCGCAAAGGCTACACGCAGAAGGCGACGGTGGGCGGACACAAGGTCTACCTGCGCACCGGCGAGTACGACGATGGCCGGATCGGCGAGATCTTCATCGACATGCACAAGGAAGGCGCCGCCTTCCGGTCGCTGATGAACAACTTCGCGATCGCGATCTCGCTCGGACTGCAGTACGGCGTGCCGCTCGAGGAGTACGTGGACGCGTTCACGTTCACGCGGTTCGAGCCGGCCGGCCTGGTGCAGGGCAACGAGACCATCAAGAACGCGACCTCGATCCTCGACTACATCTTCCGCGAGCTTGCCGTCTCCTATCTCGGCCGCAACGACCTGGCCCACGTCGACCCGATGGAAATCGTCGGCAAGACCGGGCTTGGCTCCGGCGATGACGAACTCGACGACGGCGATGCAACTCCCGGCCCGGTTGTGCAGAAGTTCGTCTCGACGGGGCTTGTGCGTGGCTTCGTCGGTCGCGTCGTGGCCCGCGGTGCCGATGCTGCGACGGCGGGCGGATCGGGCGGATCGGTTGCCACCATGCAGCATGAGGTGGCGACCGCGTTCGAGACGGCCGGACCGACCGCACTTTATGCCGAGCACACCGTGGAGACGACCTCGGTCCGGATGGCAACCGATGGCTCGCTCGCGCTGAAGATGCAGAGCGATGCAGAGCGGCGCGCGGAGGCACGGATCCGTGGGTACGAGGGCGAGGACTGCCGGGAATGCGGCAACTTCACGCTCGTGCGCAACGGCACATGCCTCAAATGCGATACCTGCGGATCGACGAGCGGATGCAGTTGAAGCAGGCGTCGTCGTCGAATTGAGCTGGGGCGGATCATCTGGTCCGCCCCATTTCTTATCGGATGTTCGTCTGGCAAGCGCTGCCTCCGTTTCGCCTGGGAATCAGTTGCTGACTCGCTCTCAGAGGATGGTGCGCAATCTGTTCGAGCCTGTGGTTCGTGGTGCGCTGCAATCCACCGATATGAACCTGGATTTGTCCGTCAGGTTACGACACGTCATTGGCGTGAGGGGGCGAATCGGTCTCAAGTACTGAGAATCGTCAGAAGCCGATTTTGCAGTCGGCGGTGCTGATAAACCACTCCAGCGCCGGTTGTTACGAGGATGAGGCAGCATGAGCACAGATATGACACGCGAGATGTCGGCGCTCTATCTGCTTGCCGATCATCTCGATGCGATCCTTGCGACAGGCGAGGACTTGCAGAGACTGCGCGCGGACGCCCATGAACATGGTCCGCTCGATGCGGTTTCTGCTCCGATAGACGCTGATGCGTGGCAGTCGCTGCCGAAGCTGGTCTCGACCGCTCAGGCGCTGGAGCTGCGTCTCATGTCCCGCGTTCTTCAGGCGCGGACGCGGGCGCGCGACATCGGGCGGCAGGACGCCGTCGTCGGAACCGCGCTCAAGCTGTTCGCGGCCGCGACGGCGCAGCTCGCCGATGCTTTGCCCCAACTCGGCGACAGCACCAGCACCGATTTCGATGCCGGCCTCGATCCGCTGGCCTATTTGCGCAGCCGGGCCGTGATGAGCGCTGATTGCGGCTCGCTGATCGGGATCCAAAGCATTTCGATCAGCGAGGAATTCCTCGTGCTGGGGCTGAGCCCGCTTGGTCTCGTGATGGAAATGGCGGCACGGCTGCTCGATGTGCTGGATGCCGCCTACGGGATCTACGACGAGCCGAACGGCGTTGCCGGAGAACTGGCATCGCCGCTGGGGCCTCAGCCTTCCCGATCGCAGAAGCTCGGCCAGCCGTAGCAACGCGACGGCTTGAACCGATAGCCGTTGGCGGTTTCGACAGGAGCCGGCCGTCTTGCTTCGGAACCGCGGCGTTCATCGTCGTCGCGGTCTGCCGTGCGCACTGCTGCACGCTCGCGACTGCGGCGGTTGTTGTAATCGTCATTATCCCGGGATGCGCCGGATCGGGTACGCATAGGCTTCGCCCGCGTCGAAGGTTTCTGCCGGCGGTCCGCATCGCTGGTCAGCCTGGCAAGTTTGACCTTGCGACGCTTGACGGCTGGAGTCACGGCGTCGGCGACAGCCCTGCGGGCTGCGGATCTGGTGTCGTCGTTGCGACTGGCGACCCTCGGCGGCTTGACATGCTCCTTGGCTTTTACGGCTGTTTTCGTCGGCTTCGTCTTTGCAGGCTCGGCCGAAGCCAGTTTCGTGTGGGTGGGCTTCAGCTTTCGAGACTTGGCAACGCGGGTTCGCTCCGGCGCTGAATCCTTACGCTGAATGTCGCGGCCGGCAGCGGCACGAGCCCCTGCGACAAGCAGATTGTCGAACGACGAGGCGACTTTCAGCAGCGCCGAATCGATGGAAGCGAAAAGGCCGATGAAGCCGGGCGCGGGCGGATAGGTGCGGCCCCTGCGGTAGGTTGCTTCGGCCTTGGTGGGGGCCGAGATGACCTTGGCATGCAGCGTCGCGACGCCGCGGCGGGCAAAGCCCAGCCGCTCGGCCGCGCTGCGGGAGAGATCCAAGGTGCGGTTGCCCGAGTACGGACCTGCATTGTTGATGCGAACAACGACCGTACGCTTGTTGGCCGGGTTCCAGACGAGGAGCATCGTGCCGTCAGGCCAGAGCGGGCTCGCCGCGTTGTCCGGCTGGTTGGGCCGAAAGCGCTCGCCGGATGACGTCATGTCGCTTGGGTTGCCGCCGTCTTTCGCGGCGCTGTCGTAGAAGGATGCTTTGACCACGGTCGTGCGGCCGACAGCGCGGCGCGTTTCGTCCAAGGTGCGAACGCGATGGCAGCGTCCGAAATAGCAGTAGGTCTTGCCCGGCGTCTTGGCTTCAGCCAGGTCCGACATGCCGAGCAGGGATGACGGGGCGGCGGTGGCGGTGAACAGGGCTGCGATGGCCAACGGAACAAGGCGTGCGCCAGGCGCACGCAAGGCTGCCGTTCCCATGGTCATGATCGGAAATCTCCCCAGCTGTTGATCCTGCCGGCCGGGATCGGCTGCTGCGCCCCCTGCCGCGCGCCTTGGATGAGGGGCGATCGGGCAAAAACATGGCGGCACAGATCGTTATAGTTAACTGTTCAGAGAGGATATCAATTCATGTGAGATGGCAATAAAGTTCCACAATCAACTCATGACTCAGGAGAAACCGGCCTCGGCAAGTTTGCGGCGCAGGCCCACGACTGCTTCGTCTAGTCGCACGCCGTCGGTCGACCTCAGCACGAGCTGGGTTACCGGCTTGCCGTCCTTCTGGGAGGGATAGGATCCCATCGCGACGTCGGGATAGAACTCCTGGTGCTGCCGGAACAGGTCGGCGACCGAGCCTTCCGGATGATCGACGTCAACTGCCGACGACAGCATGCGCTTTCCGGTCTTCAGGCGGAGCGTCACCGACTCCAGCATCGATTGCATGACGTTGGGCACGCCGGCCATGGTGATGACGTTGCCGAGCATGAAGCCCGGTGCGACCGACACCTTGTTCTCGACGAGGTCGGCGCCGAAGGGGATGCGGGCCATCCGCAGCCGTCCCGGCGTGAGTTCGCGGCCTGACGCTTTGTAGTAGGGGATCATCAGGTCCAATGCGCGCTGGTCGACGTCGATGCCGACACCGAACGCCTTGGCGATGCAGTCGGCGGTGATGTCGTCGTGCGTGGGTCCGATGCCGCCCGTGGTGAACACATACGTGTAGCGGGTGCGCAGCGCATTGACGGCGGCAACGATCTCGGCCTCGTCGTCGGCGACGATGCGGACCTCGCGCAGGCGAATGCCGATCGCAGTCATGTGATCGGCGACGAATCCGATGTTCTTGTCTTTGGTGCGGCCGGACAGGATCTCGTCACCGATGACCAGAATCGCTGCCGTCACGATTTCGTCTGTCGGTGCCCCGGGTGTCGCATCCGCAGTCCTGGTCGTCTCGGCCGCCATGCATCCTCCACGTTGGACAACTGTCGCTACAGCAAGCGGGCGCGCTTGCGCCACAGCCCAGACATCCCTAGGGTGATGAGAAATTCGCCATATCAAGCGACCCCGGCGCGGGCGGATTTTCTCGATCTGGACCACACTCGATCTGCACACACCAGCAAAGCTTTGATTCTGGCGCCTCTTTTGATCCTGAAGTTCGCCACGGACATCAGTATGGACATCAGCATCGAGGTATGGCGAACTTCAGAATCGAGACACTAGCTTGCCGCACATGCAATTTCCAAGCCCTCTCGTACGCGGCACGTTGATTCAGCGCTACAAGCGGTTTCTTGCGGACGTCCGCCTGGATTCGGGCGAGATGATCACCGCCTCGTGTCCAAACACGGGATCGATGCTCGGGCTGAAGCAGCCGGGCAGCACCGTGTGGCTTTCGACCTCGGACAGCCCGACACGGAAGTATCGCCACACCTGGGAAATGATCGAGGCCGATCTGGGTGCGGGGCCGACGTTGGTCGGCATCAACACTGCTCACCCCAACAGGCTGGTGACGGAGGCGATCGAAGCCGGCCGGATCAAGCCGCTGACCGGATATGCCGGTCTGAGGCGGGAGCAGAAATACGGGCGCAACAGCCGCATCGACATTCTGCTGGAGGATGAGGTGCGGGGCACCTGCTACGTCGAGATCAAGAATGTCCACCTGATGCGGCAGGCAGGGCGGGCGGAGTTCCCGGACTCGGTCACCGAGCGGGGAGCCAAGCATCTGTTCGAACTGGCTGATATGGTTGCGGGCGGCAAGCGCGCCGTCATGGTATTCCTGGTCCAGCGCGGCGACGCAAAAACCTTTCATCTCGCGCGCGATATCGATCCCCGATACGGCGAGGCGTTCGATAAGGCGCGTGCGGCCGGGGTGGAGGCAATCGCGCTGAAGTGCCGGATGAGCACGACGGAGATCATCGTGGACCGGCCTCTGAAAGTCGTCGTCTGAGCGATTGAGTGACGTGGGTTTGAACGGCCGTGAATGGACCGTGGCGCCGTTTGCGGCATAATCCGCATCGAAATCACTTCGGGAAATCACTTCGGTATGGCGGACGACGGCCCGCCTGGACCTAAAACAAAGGGTGTGCCGGATGGAGAGACTGATATCCGCAGCGCTGCTGCTGCTGGGGATTGTCCTGGCCGGCTCGGCCCTTGCCCAGACGCCTGCGGCGAAAGGCTATCCGGTCGCGACGTTCGGCTCGGGATGCTTCTGGTGTACGGAATCGGATTTCGACAAGGTGGAGGGCGTCATCGAGACCGTGTCAGGCTATATGGGCGGGACGACGAAGAACCCGACGTATGCGCAGGTTTCGTCAGGAGCCACAGGCCATGCCGAGGTCGTGCAGGTCAGATACGATCCGGCCAAGGTGAGCTACGAACGGCTGCTCGAGGTTTACTGGCACAATGTCGATCCGTTCAACGGAGGTGGCCAGTTCTGTGACCGCGGCAGCCAGTACCGTCCGGTCATCTTCGCGCATTCGCCGGAGCAGAAGGCAACAGCCGAGGCGAGCAAGGAGAGGGTGGCTAAAGAGCTTGGCCGCAGTATCGCCGTGCAGATCCAGGATGCCGGACCGTTCACACCGGCGGAGAGCTACCATCAGAATTTCCACAACACCAATCCGACCCGGTATCAGATCTATCGGATCGGCTGCGGCCGCGATGCGCGATTGAGGCAGATCTGGGGCGATAAGGCCGGCAAGTAGCGCGAACGAAAGCCGGCCGGAGAAACCTCTGGCCGGGCTGATCGGCATGCTGCCGGTGCGCCTTGCCGTCTACTTCGTGCGCTGGAAGTATTTGTGCATTGCCTCGACCACCTTGGGCGGCTGCGCGAACAGTTCGGCGAAGCCCTTCTCGACGTCGGCGTGCGAGACGAACTGTGTGTCGATCTTGGCCTTGACGAAGTCTGCTTCCGTCTGCGGATCGGCCATGGTCTTCTCCAGCGCCGCGCGCAGAATCCTGACGCGATCCTCCGGCGTGCCGGGTCGTACGGCGAAGGCGCGGCCGATCGACAGCGGAATGCCGCGCACCGCCATCAGGGATTTCCCGACCGGATCCGTGGTGAGCGTCTCATCGACCGGCAGATCATTGAAGCCCTTCACCGGCGCTCTCGTGCGTACGATCGGGCGGACAGCCCCGCGTTCGACGCCGTTCTTGATCGTGGTCCCGAGCGCTGCCCAGCCGTCGGCCTCCTTGCGCTCGAGCGCGAGCAGGATGTCGCTGTTGGCCGCATAGCCTGACACGAGCTGCAATTTGATGCCCGTGAACTCCTTGAGAAGAAGCGGCATGTCGTGGGCGTTGGAGCCCGGACCAGTGGTGCCGACGATGATTTCCTTGCCCGATGCCTTGGCCTCGGCAAAGGTCTTGTAAGGCAGGGAGTTGCGGATCGCGAACATGGCGCCATCCGGTCCGGACGAGCCCAGCCAGATGAATTTCCTGACGTCGAACCGAACTTGCGGGAGTTCGGTCAACTGAGCCAGCGCGACGTTCGGGTTGGCGGCGAGGATGGTCAGGCCATCCGCTTCGGCCACGTTATAGATGTGATTGGTGGCATTGATATGTGCACCGCCGGGCCGGCTGAGGAAGATGACGTTGGGCTGGCCGGGAATATGCTTGCCGAGGTGGCGAGCGACGATCTGACCGGCCAGCGTAAGGCTTCCGCCTTTGGCGCCGATCACGACCTGGACGGTCTTGCCCTTGTAGAAATCCGACTCTGCAAGCGCCGGAAAAAACGGCACGAGGGCACAGCCCAGCAGGCTGCTGAACATCAAAATTCTTCGCATTTCACTCCCCATCCAGTTTTGTTTCGACGTGTTTTGACTGTGCAATCGATTGCATTTCTGCATGCGATTGGGCCGTTGGGCGCTGCGATCGGTGCGGCGCAATGTCACTCAAGCCCGAACGTTTCCTGAGGTCAAGCGGATAGGGATTCGCCTGCGCGTCTTTCACGACGAAGGTTTGAGACGGTGTTTCCCCGGATGCGGGGCGGGATCGTCACCTCGCATCGCGCGCTCGATTGACATCAGCAGGCGAAGCCACAACAGTGCGATCTCCCGCCACTGTGCGAGACGGTCCGTCGGTGATGCACACACGCCGTGTGCATGTCCGGATGGCGTCTTGCTGGCACCCCACGTCGAGCAAGCCAACACTCCCTATCGGCTCCGCATGAAACTCCCTGCATTCGACTACCACACGCCCACCACGGTCCAGGAGGCTGTCGAGCTGCTCGGGCAGCATGGCGATGCCGCCCGTCCCCTGGCCGGTGGGCAGAGCCTGATGCCGATGATGGCGTTCCGGCTGGCGACGCCGGCGGTGATCGTCGATCTCAACCGGATCTCAGGGCTGGACGGGATCGTGATCGATGACAGCGGTGTGCACCTGGGAGCGCTGGTGAGATGGCGTGATATCGAGGACAGCGCTGCCCTGCGGAAGGCGCATCCGTTGCTGTGCGAAGCCGTTTCGCATATCGCCCACTACCAGATCCGCAACCGCGGAACGGTCGGCGGAAGTCTCGCCAATGCGGATCCGGCATCCGAGTTGTGCGGCGTTGCGGTCACCTGTGATGCCTCGATCGAGGTCATGGGAACCGGCGGGCGGCGGACAGTCGGGGCAGACGATCTTCTTGTTGGCTCGATGATGACGTCGTTGGCGGCAGACGACCTGATCACGGGCATTCGGTTTCCCGCGTGGCCTGCGGCGCGCAAGTGGGCGTTTCTTGAATTCTCTCGGCATCGTGGGGATTTTGCGTTGTCAGGCATCGCGCTGCATTACGATCCGGCAGCGGACGGAACAGCGAAAGATGTCCGTATCGGAGTGATTGGAGCGCACATGCGACCAATCCGGCTGAAGGCAGCGGAGTGTGCTTTGGAAGGCAACGCCGTCAATAAGGACACCATCGCGGCAGCTTGCGCAGCCGCCCGGGATGCCATCGAGCCGGCCGAGGACATCCATGCGAGCCCGGCCTACCGCCGTGCGCTGACGGCGACATTGCTCGAGCGCGGACTCCGGCGCGCGGCGGGCATCTGAGGGATAGCGATGCTGATCAGGTTGAACGTAAACGGAGCAGGACATGAGGCGGACGTCGAGCCGCGCATGACGCTGGCCGATTGCCTGCGATCGAAGCTGCGGCTCACCGGTACGCATCTGGCTTGTGAGCACGGCGTCTGCGGCGCCTGCACCGTGATCGTCGATGGCCGTGCAGTGCGCGCCTGTCTGATGCTGGCGGTGCAGGCGGACGGCGCGGAGGTGACGACCGTCGAGGGACTCGCCGATGGTGACGAGTTGTCACCGCTGCAAAAGGCGTTTCGAAAGCATCATGCGCTGCAGTGCGGGTTCTGCACGCCTGGAATGCTGACGACGCTGCATGCCTTGCTGACGGAGGAGCCGGACGCCGGCGAGGAACGGATCCGCGACGTGCTCTCCGGCAATCTGTGCCGCTGTACGGGCTACATACCGATCGTCGAGGCCGCGCTGGAGGCAAGGAAGGCGTACAAAGCGGGCGCAACTGCGGGCGGCGGGGACAAGGCCGAATGAAGCGCGTCAACACTTACATCGGTGCGCCTGTCGAGCGTGTCGAGGACTTTCGTTTCGTGACCGGTCGCGGCACCTACGTCGGCGATCTCGAACGCCCGGGCCAATGGCACATGGTCGTGATGAGATCCCAGATCGCGCACGGCCTGATCAAAAGCATTGCTGCGACGCAAGCGCTGGCACTGCCGGGCGTTCATGCGGTGCTGACGGCGCATGACATCGGCGATCCGGTGCCGATGATCCCGTTCCGGCGGCCGATCCCCTCGATCCTGCCCTATGGTCAGCCGGTGATCGCGTCCCGGAAGGTGCGATACGTCGGCGAGCCGGTTGCGGTTGTCCTGGCAGACAGCGCAGAGATTGCCGAGGACGCGCTGGCGCTGATCGATGTCGATATCGAGCCGTTGCCGGCGGTGGTCGAGGCGCGTGAAGCGTTCGCCGGTGGCGTGCGTCTGTTCGAGGACGCGCCGGATGGGAATATCACGGCAACGTTCTTCGGTGGAGACGGCGACGTCGAAGCGGCGCTGGCTTCCGCGCATCTCAGGCTGAAGCATGCGTTTCGGACGCAGCGGCAGACGGCATTGCCGATGGAGACTCGCGGTCTTCTCGCTGAATGGGACGAGGCGGCAGGCAAGCTCGTCATGTCGGGAGCGGCGAAGCTGCCGTTCTTCAATCGGCGCGCGATGGCGAAGGTCATGGGGCTCGAGGAAACCCAGGTCGAGTACGTCGAGTACGATGTCGGGGGCGGTTTCGGAGCGCGTGGCGAATTCTATCCGGAGGATGCGCTGACCGCGATCTGTGCCCGGAAGTTCAAGCGTCCGGTGCGCTGGATCGAGGACCGGCGCGAGCATTTCATGGCGACGGGGCATTCGCGCGAGGCGGACGCCGATGTCGAGCTCGGTTTCGACAGAGACGGCAGGATCGTCGCCTGCCGGGCCGAGATCTTCTGCAATATCGGCGCCTACATGCGGCCGAACGGCACGACGCCGGTGCGGAATGTGGCGCAGTTCCTGAGCGGGCCGTACCTGACCGGCACGTTCGACGTGAAGAGCTACGCCGTTGCGTCCAACAAGACGCCGTCCGGCACCTACCGGGGACCCGGACGCTTTGAGTCGTGCTTCTTCTTCGAGCGCATGCTCGACATGGCGGCGCGAAAGCTTGGCATCGATCGCGTCGAGATCCGGCGCCGCAACCTGATTACGCATGCGCAGATGCCGTTCAAGATGGTGAAGATCGGGCCTGTCGAGGGCTGGGACGATACCTATCTCGACAGCGGCGACTACGTGCAGGGACTCGATGCTGCGCTCAAGGAGGCGCGCTGGGCCGACAAGGCTTCGCTGTCCGGGAAGCTGGTCGACGGCCGCTATCACGGCCTGGGGATCGCTTGCTTCGTCGAGGGCGGTGCATCCGGGCCGCGTGAGCATGCGCGGATGACGCTGCTGGAGGACGGCAACATCTCTCTGGCCGTGGGATCATCGTCGATCGGTCAGGGCATCGAGACGATCTTCGCGCAGATCGCCGCCGATGCGCTCGAGATCGAAATCGACCGGATCACCGTCCTGCACGGCTCCACGACTCTGTTGAATGAATGCTTCGGCTCGTTCGGCTCGCTAGCGACCGTGATGGGGGGATGTGCGGTCATCGATGCCGCCAGGAACCTGATCGCGGCTTTCGCCGAAGCTGCCGCGCGGCGGCTCGGCGTGGCCGCCACGGACCTGCAGATCTCGGAAGGGGTCGCCAAGGCGGCGGATGGGCGATCGGCTGCTCTGTCCGATTTCGCCGGGGAGGAACTTGCAGCGGACGGCGTGTTTCACAACAACAAGCCGACGTTCACATACGGGGCCGGCGTGGCGCATGTCGCCGTCGATGCGGGTACCGGCGGCGTCGAGGTGATCGACTATACCGTCGTCGACGATGTCGGCCGCATCATCAATCCGGTGACGCTGCACGGCCAGGTGATGGGTGCTGCCGTCCAAGGGCTCGGCGCCGTATTCGGCGAAGACATCATCTATGACGGCGAAGGACAGATCCTGGTCGGCACGCTCGCGGACTATCACATGCCGCACGCAACCGACTTTCCGCATGTCCACTGCACGTCGACCGAGCTGCATCCTTCGCCCAACAATCCGCTTGGGGCGAAAGGTGCGGGCGAAGGAGGGATCATCCCGATTGCGGGGGCAGTGGTGAATGCCGTCGCCGACGCGCTGTCGTCGCTTGGCGTCGAGCCGAAGGAACTTCCGATCACGCCTCCCCGGCTGTGGGACCTGATCGAGACGACGCGGTGCGAGTCGGCAAGCAGGGGGGCTTGAATTTGATCGGCAGCCAGTACGACATCCTCGTGATCGGCGGCGGCAATGCCGCGGTCTCGGCGGCAATTACCGCGCGACGGATGGGGCGGCGCGTGCTTGTGCTGGAGGCTGCGCCGAAGGACTTCCGCGGCGGCAATACGCGGCATACGCGCAACTTCCGGTGCATGCATACGAAGCCGCTGGAGACGATGATCGAGACCTATCCGGAGGATGAATATTTCGACGATCTCTTGCGTGTGACCGGAGGACAGACCAACGAGCATCTGGCGCGCATGACGATCCGGCGCTCTGAAGGCTGCTACGACTGGATGAAGAGCCAGGGCGTGCATTTCCAGCCGGCGCTCGGCGGTACGCTGCAGCTTTCGCGAACGGCGGCTTTCTATCTCGGCGGCGGCAAGGCGCTGCTCAATGCCTATTACGCGACCGCGGCCAAACTCGGCATCGACGTGCTCTATGAAGCGCCTGTCCACGCGCTCGAATTGCGCGACGGGCGATTTCATGCAGCGCATTACCGCCATCAGGGCGTGGACAAGACCGTAGCGGCGCGCGCGGTGGTGTTCGCGAGCGGCGGGTTCGAAGCTAATTTCGACTGGCTCGGCGAAGCCTGGGGACCGACGTCGGCCAACTTCCTGTGCCGTGGCACGCCCTACAACAAGGGCGCGTGTCTGCGTCTGCTGCTCGATTCGGGCGTGAAGCCCGTCGGCGACCCGACCCAGGGCCATATGGTCGCGATCGATGCGCGGGCGCCGAAGTGGGACGGCGGGATTGCGACGCGCGTCGATGCGGTGTCGTTCGGCATCGTGGTCAATCGGGACGGCAAGCGGTTCTACGACGAAGGCGAGGACTTCTGGCCCAAGCGATACGCGATCTGGGGCCGGCTGGTCGCCGGCCAGCCCGACCAGATCGGCTATGTGATCGTCGATTCGAAGTCGGTCGGCCGGTTCATGCCGCCGGTGTTCCCACCGGTGCGCGGCGCGTCGCTGGAGGAACTTGCGGGCAGGCTCGAAATCGATCCCGCACAATTCAAAGCGACGGTGGCCGAGTTCAACGCCGCGGTTGTGCCGGGCACGTTCGACATCTCGGTGCTCGACGACTGCCATACGGAGGGGCTGACGCCACCGAAATCGCACTGGGCGCGGACGATCGACGAGCCGCCGTTCTATTCCTATCCGGTGCGCCCGGGACTGACCTTCACCTATCTTGGCGTGACGGTGAACGACAAGGCGCAGATCATCATGGATGACGACAAGCCTTCCGCGAACATGTTCGCGGCGGGAGAGATCATGGCGGGCAACGTGCTCGGCAAAGGGTATCTGGCGGGAATCGGCATGACGATCGGCGTGGTCTTCGGACGCATCGCGGGCGAGGAGGCGGCGCGCAATGTCAGTAACTGAGGTCAAGATGCAGGTCGCGGCCACGCCACTGGCGGAGGCCGACCGGATCATGCAGATCTGCAATGCGTGCCGCTATTGCGAAGGCTTCTGTGCGGTCTTCCCGGCGATGGCACGGCGGCTGACGTTCACGGAAGCCGACCTGAACTACCTGGCGAACCTGTGCCACAACTGCGGCGCCTGCTACTATGCCTGCCAGTATGCGCCGCCGCACGAGTTCATGGTCAACGTGCCGAAGACGTTCGGGGAACTGAGGCGCGAGACCTACAAGAAATACGCCTGGCCGTCCGCGTTCGGCGCGCTGTATGAGCGCAATGCCCTTGCTGCCGCGCTGATCACGGCGGCCAGCCTGTCGGCGTTTCTCATCGGCGTGTTCTGGATGCTCAGTCCCGATGTGCTGTGGGGCACGCACACGGGGCCCGGCTCGTTCTACAAGATCATCGCCCATAACACGATGGTGGCGATTTTCGGCGCTGCGGCGCTCTATGTTCTGGCCGCATTCGTCATCGGGTTCCGGCGGTTCTGGAGCGAGATGGGGGAACAGATGGGCGACTTCATCGCCCCGGCTTCGTTCGGTCAGGCGGTGTGGGACGTGCTGACCCTCAAGTATCTGGACGGTGGTGCCGAAGGATGTCCGTATCCGGATGAAAAGCCGTCGTACACGCGCAAGACGTTCCACCATTTCACCTTCTACGGCTTCATGCTGTGTTTTGCGGCGACGTGCGTCGGCACGTTCAAGCACTACCTGCTGGCATGGCAAGCGCCCTACAGCATTGGCAGTCTGACGGTTATTCTGGGTACGCTCGGCGGGATCGGGCTGTTGATCGGCCCGGCAGGACTGCTGTGGCTGAAGCATCGCAGCGACAAAGCGCTGACGGCAAAAAGCAACCGCGGCATGGACGTCGGATTTCTGGTTCTTCTGTTTCTCACCAGTCTGACGGGCTTCCTTTTGCTTTTCCTGCGCGCGACGCCGTTGATGGGCGTGATGCTGGCAATCCATCTCGGGGTGGTGCTTGGACTGTTCCTGACGCTGCCCTACGGCAAGTTCGTGCACGCGGTCTATCGCTTCGCCGCGCTGGTGAGGTTCGCGCTGGAGCGGTCGCGGCCGAACACGAATGCCAGCTTCGATTAGCGTATGCCGCGCTGGCCTGCATGCGGCGTTAACTTCACGTTAACCAAGGTCTGTTCTGCAGACGGACGCGACAGTCTCGTCCGGCCGGGTCGCAATTCCGTTTTGCGGCAGGTCGCAACCGGTTCTTCATATTTCGCGCCGAGGATCGGAAGCCGGGTGAAGGCGGCCAGCCGGATCAAGCCAGGCGCTGGATATGGATGCGGGGACCGAAAAAGCGAATGCGGGCAGAGAGGCAGGCGGGGATGCTCCTGCCGCTGCAACTCTGCGCTCGATCGCGTGGAGGCACTGCCGGCTGCTCATCGCGCTGGCCCTGCTCGGAGGCGGGGCGGCCGGTGCTTATGCGCGGCTCACTGCGGACCGCTATGAAGCCTACAGCATCGTCCAGATCGCCGATGAGGGCGATGCCGGCCGCCAGATCGGATTGATCCGCTCGCGCGCTACGGCGCGACGCGTGCTCACAGAGCTCAAGCTTTTCGATGACCTGGAACTTTCCGAAACATCCTGGCCGACCCGCATCGGATGGTCAGGTCTCGCGCAGATCGTCATGCCGCCGGCTGGCCAGCACAGTGATACGGCGGTGGAAGCGTTTCGCGACAGGCTTCAGGCCAGGCGCATACGAAATTCGCCGCTCGTCGAGATCGGATTTGCATCCGCCAGCCGGGTCAAAGCGGCACGGATCGCAAACGCCGTCTCCGCGGACTACGTCAACTCGCAAGCAGCAAAGCACAGCGGTGCGGCACAAGCGGGTCTCCTCGAGGACAAACTCAAGCTCTTGCGGACCGAGGCGTCCGAGGCCGGGGCTCAAGTCGATCGCTTCAAACGTGAGCACGGCATGCTCGACGCCGATGGCCGGCCTATCGACGCATCGGCTCTGAGGCGAGAGACGGAGCGTACCGAGAAAGCGCGGCGTGAGGCCCGAGATGCCCGGGAGACGTACGAGCGCGCCCGTCGCATGATGCTCAACAGCGACGTTTCCAGCGACGGATCTCCGGCGGCGGATTACCCGGCCATCCAACGGCTGAGGGAGATCTATTTCGATGCGCTGCGCCGGGAAGCCGATCTTTCGACCCGCTATGGCAGACGGCATCCGGAGATGGAAAAGGCCGAGGCTGAAATTGCCGCGGCACAGCAGAAGCTCAGCGACGCGACCGGTCGGCTCATACGGAAGCTTGAAATGGAGCGGGATACCGCCGACGGTACGCTGAGGGAACAGGAGCGGCGGCTTCAGCATGTCCGGGATCGGATCGCGGCTACGTTCGGAAAACAAGCGGAGGCGGACGAGCTTGAGCGAAAAGCGTCGGCCGCGCGCATAGCATATCAATCGGCGCTGGAGCGAACGAAGCAGGCCGGAGAGGCCCTGACGTTGCGCGCCGGGATGCCCCGCATCGTCGCGACCGCAGAGGTTCCGCATTCGCCCACCGGGCCGGATCGTTTGCTGATAACGATCGCCGGCCTGGGGTTCGGTCTTGTGATCGGTGTGGTGCTCGCGTGCCTTCTGGAGATGCGGCCGCGCAGACCGATGCCGGACGAGGATGCGGTGTGCGGGCTTGGCGTTTCAGTCCTGGCATCGACACCCGAGATACAAGGGTCGCGTTCTCCTGTCGGAGAGCTTGCCGCCATCCGCCAGATGATTGCCGCACCGCAAGGTGCTTTTGCCCGATCGATCGCTCAACTCGGTCAGGCGCTGGAGGCCGGTCAATCCAACGGCGGCTGTCGTGTGCTTCTGTTTGCGCCGGCGGCGGAAGGTTGCGGGACGTCACTCATTGCCGCGAACGTTGCGCTGCACTTTGCTCTGACTGGACGGCGGACGCTGTTGATCGATTGCGACCGGCAGCATGCCAGTATTTCGGCCGGATTGGGCGCAACCGATGGCTGGGGCCTCGTCGACCATGTCGCCGGCCCGGCATCAGCGGAAAGCGCCATCCTGAAAGACCGGATGACGGGGTTGCATCTGATGCCGGCAGGACGCCAGCGCACGCGAGCGGGGAATTGCAGGAAGGCCCTGTCACGAGGGCGGTTCAGCCGGGCTCTGGCCGGATTGCGAGCGCACTATGACGTGATCGTGCTGGACAGTTCGCCGCTCCAATCGGCGGTCGACAAACGGTCCGTCACCGATGCAGCCGACCGGATCGTTGTTGTGGCAGATGGGCGCAAGCAGTCGTTCACGGCCGCTCGGAAGCTGATCAGGGAGCTCGGGGGCAGCCCCGGCAAGATTGCCGGCATGGTCCTCAATCGTCCCGCATCGGCGCGGTCGGGTGTCGAGGCGACCGCTACCGTGCACGAGCTGCATGCCGACGCGACTGTTCAGCGCGCCCGGTACACTGCCGCGGCGTGATGGCCGCTGCTTTCTGCGCGCGGACCGCACGCCCGCCGCGTCCTCTGCCGACAGGCGGCTTGCATGTCGATGCCCCAAATGACAAAACTGTCTCGACTGTCCAACCAACCCGAGCGCTGCCGACGGATGCATGTCGTGCCGCGCATCGTCCCGAGGAAATCGCTCAGCTCACATGTCCGAACATTCTCACAGCCATGGCTGGATCGGCGCGCGCGTGCTACGCAAGGAGGATGCGCGATTGCTGGCGGGAGCCGGTGAGTTCGTCGCTGATATCCGACTCTCCGGCATGAAAGATGTGGCGTTCGTGCGCAGTCAGATCGCGCACGGGCGATTGATCGGGATCAGGAAGCCGGAGGGCCATGAAGGAGCGGTCTTCGCGCTTGGCGATCTTGGCGCGATCAACGTGCTTGATGCCGGGCCTGAGATGGCAAGTTTCCGGCTGAGCCCGTATCCGCCTCTGGCCAGCGACAAGGTCCGTTTTGCCGGCCAGATGATCGCGGCCTGCGTAGCTTCCACACGCGCTCGCGCGGAGGACCTTGCGGACCAGGTGGAGGTCGAGATCGAGGAGCTTCCCGCCGTCGTCGATTGCGTTGCGGCGATGCAGCCTGACGCGCCGCGCCTGTTCGAGGCGTGGCCGGACAACGCGCATATCTTCGCGGCCGTAAAGGAAGGCGATCCCGCGGCGGCGGCGGCCGCGCCAATCCGGATATCGCGACAGTTCCGCATGAACCGGCAGGCGACGGTGTCGCTGGAGGGCCGCGGTGTCGTAGCCTACCGGGACCGGCGGGCCGATGAGCTGGTGATCTACCTTTCGACGCAGGGCGCACACGTGATGCGGATCGGCATCGCCCAATCGCTGGGACTGCCGGAGCACAAGGTGCGGGTGATCGCCCCCGATGTCGGCGGCGGCTTCGGCGGCAAGAATCGCCTGATGCCGGAGGAGATCGCGGTGGCGGCGATAGCCATGAAGGTCGGTCATCCGGTGCGCTGGATCGAGGACCGGCGGGAACATCTTCTCGCTTCGGTCCATGCCCGCGATCACACCTACGACCTGACGATCACGGCGAAGGCGGACGGCACCCTGGTCGGCATCGAAGGCGACGTCTACATCGACTCGGGCGCTTATTCGCTGTGGCCGACCGGCTCGTTCATGGAAACGAGCATGGCCGCGCGCAACCTGCCCGGCCCCTATCGCCTGAAGTCGTTGCAGGTCAACACCTGGACGGTGGCGACCAACAAGGCGCCGATGGGACCTTATCGCGGTGTGGCGCGTCCCGGCGCGTGCTTTGTCATAGAGCGGCTGGTCGATGCCGTCGCGCACGAGCTCGGCCGCGAGCCGATCGAGCTCAGACGACAGAATATCGTGACGCGCGAGGAGCTGCCGTTCAAGACCGTTGGCGGCATGCTGTTCGATACCGGCGACTACGTGGAGTCCATCGACACTGCCGTGAAGCTCGTCGGCCTGCCTGCGATCCGCGAGCGTCAGAAGGAAATGACCGTTGACGGGCGAGCCATCGGCGTCGGCTTTGCCTTCTACTCCGAGCAGAGCGGACACGGCGCGGCGGAATGGATGAAGCGGCGGGGCCGGCTGATTCCGGGCTATGACACGGCCAACATTCGCATCAATTCCGATGGCACCGGCATTCTGTCGGTGGGCACCCAGTGCTTCGGCCAGGGACACGATACGACGTATGCGCAGATTGCAGCGCACGAGCTCGGCCTTGAGCCGGCGGACATCACCGTGCGCTATGGAGATACCGCGACGACGCCGTTCGGCTTCGGCAGCTTCGGCTCACGCTCCATCGTGTTTGCGGGCGGGGCCATCGGCAGGGCCTGCGGACGGATGGCCGAAAAGATCAAGCAGATCGGCGCCCATCTGATGCAGACCGAGGTCGGGCATGTCGAGCTGAGGGATGGAGCCGTGCACGGACCGTCCGGCTCGGTATCGGTCAAGGAGGTCGCGCGGGTCGCCACCATACGCCAGGAAATGCTGCCGGCCGGGATGGATCCGCTGCTGGAGACGACGGCAACATACGAGCCCGCGGAATCGGGTGGCGTGTTTTCGTACGGCACGCATGCGGCCGTCGTCGCCGTCGATCCCGACAGCGGCGTGATCGAGATCCTCGACTACGTGGTCGCGGAGGACTGCGGCACGATGATCAATCCGATGATCGTCGATGGCCAGGTGCAGGGCGGCATTGCGCAGGGCATAGGAACCGCGCTCTATGAGGAGATCCCGTTCGATGCATCCGGCCAGCCGCTGGCTACGACGTTTGCGGACTATCACGTGCCGGGGGCGCCGGAGGTCCCGGCGGTGAGGATCGCGCATCTGCTCAATCCGGCCGTGGCGACGGCCTATGGCGTCAAAGGCGTCGGCGAGGGCGGCGCAATCGCTCCGCCGGCCGCGCTGGGCAATGCGATCGCCGATGCCCTGCGGAACATCGGCGCGGAAGTCAACGAGACGCCGATGACGCCGCGGCGGGTATCGGACGCCGTAGCCGCGGCGCGTGCTGCGAGAGGGAGCGCGGCATGAAATCGGCTCCTTTCGAATATGTCAGGCCGGGCTCGCTCGACGATGCGGTGGCCCAGCTTTCGCAAGCGGGCGGTATCGCCGTTGCCGTCGGCGGCGGTCAGTCGCTGATGCCGCTGCTGGCATTGCGGGTCGCACCGGCCGACATGCTGGTTGATGTCGGCAGGCTGGGTGAGCTGAAAGCCGTCGAGGAGACGGCCGATCGTGTCCGGCTTGGTGCGGCCGTGACGCATGCGATGATCGAGGACGGCAAGGTGCCCGACCCGTCCGGCGGCCTGATGCGGCGCGTGGCGACCAATATTGCATATCGGGCCGTCCGGAACCATGGAACGATCGGCGGCAGCCTCGCGCTTGCGGACCCCGCCGCCGACTGGCCGACGGTGATGCTTGCGCTCGATGCAACGCTGCATATTTCCGGCGCCGGCGGTCCGCGCACCGAACGGATGGACGATTTTCTGCAGGGGGCCTATTCGACCGCATTACAGCCGGGCGAGATCGTCACCGGGATCGAGATCCCCCGGCTCGGTGGCAGTGCCCGTACCGCGTATGTAAAAGTCGTGCGCAAGAGCGGCGCGTTCGCAAACGCGATAGCCTGCGTTGTGGTGCCCGGCGACGGCAAGGCGCCTCGCGTCGTGCTCGGCGGAACGACGGCGCGGCCGTACCTCCTGCCGGCTGTCAGTGCTCACATTGCCGCGCAGAGAGACGGCGATGCGGATACGCTCAGCCTTCGGATCACGGAAGATCTGGCGGCGGCTGACGTGGATGCGGACGCGTACCAGCGGCGGCTTTATCAATCGACTATCTTACGCGCGGTACGGGAGGCCTTCGCATGAGCCAGGCGAGCGACGTCAATGTCACGCTGACGCTCAACGGGGAAACCATAACCGAGCGGATCGAAGCCCGCACGACGCTCGCCGATCTCGTGCGCGAGCGGCGCGGGCTGACGGCGACTCATCTTGGCTGCGAGCACGGCGCATGCGGCGCCTGCACGGTTGTGGTCGACGGCATGGCGACCCGGTCGTGCCTGATGCTGGCCGTGATGGCTGACGGCCGCGAGGTTTTCACCCTGGAAGGTCTCGATGCCGATCCCGTGATCGAGCTTCTGCGGCGGCAGTTTCATGAGGCGCATGCGCTGCAATGCGGGTTCTGTACGCCGGGCATGCTGATCATGGCGCGCGACCTTTTGCGGCGGCACAAGGCGCCCGATGCCAGGACGATCCGGCACGAGCTGTCGGGACATATCTGCCGGTGCACCGGCTATGCGGGCATCGTCGCGGCGATCGAGGCCGCGGGCAAGGAGCTGGCTGGCGCTTCGTGAGGGCGGGGCCTGATCGCGTGCGTGGCTATCAGTAGGTCAGTGAAGCCCTGATCGCGGCGAGTTCCGATGTGGGTTCCGCGAAGCTTTCGTAGAACTGGCCGGCTTTGCGATACCAGTATCGCGCGTTGGTTTCGTCTGGCTCCATCTTATGCAGCACGGCGTGAATCCAGCACGCCGTCCTGTCGTCGGTGACGTCGTTGACGATGTCGTGCGCCGCGGTCCAGTCACCGGCGAGCGCCAGGTCGAGAGCTTCGATCAACATGTCTCGCGGAATGCTCATGGGTTTCTCCGCAGGGTGCGCAAGTGGGAATCGGAGCGTTATCAGGGCGATCGGGAGGCTTGCCATTGGCGCCATCCGTTCGCACGCAGCTCGCAGGCCGGACAGGTTCCGCAGCCGTAGCCCCACGCGTGACGCCGGCTGCGATCGCCGAGGTAGCACGTGTGCGTGTGCTCGACGATGAGATCGACGAAGGCCCGGCCGCCGATCTGCTCGGCCAATGTCCATGTCGCGGCCTTGTCGATATCCATGAGCGGCGTTTCGATCGAATAGTCCGTACCCATTCCAAGCGAGAGCGCGCGGGCGAGCGTCTGCAGCGTGTCATTGCGGCAGTCGGGATAGCCGGAGTAGTCGGTCTCGCACATCCCGCCGACGAGGGTGCGGATGCCGCGCCGGTAGGCGAGTGCGGCGGCGTAGGTGAAGAACAAGAGGTTGCGGCCGGGAACGAAGGTGCTGGGGAGCCCGGCGGACGTCATCTCGATTGTGGCGTCGCGGGTGAGCGCGGTCTCTGAGATCGCGCCCAGCGTCGGCAGGTCGAGCACATGGTCCTGCCCGAGCGAGCCGGTCCAACGCGGGAAGCTGCGCTTTACGCGATCGAGCACGATCCGTCGCTGGGCGATCTCGATCTCGTGGCGCTGACCGTAGGCAAAGCCGATGGTCTCGACGCGACGATAGCGCTCCAGCGCCCATGCCAGGCAGACCGTCGAGTCCTGTCCGCCGGAAAACAGCACGAGAGCCGATGCTTCCTCAGTCAAAGGCTTTTCCCATTGAACGCCTGGATGTCGATTGCGCTCATGTCGACGTCGTCGAGGCAGCGGACATTTACGGCCGCCATTTCCTGATTGCTGCCCGGTGCCGTGCCTTTCGCATAGGAACTCACGCCGCAGGTCGAACAGAACAGGTGGTGGATGTTCTTCGCGCCGAACTGGTAGTCGGTGGTCGCATCCTGTCCGGCGAGAAGGCGAAAGCTGGTCATGGGGGCAAAGCTGAGCAAATAGCCGC
>JBFWYV010000035.1:0-24934 GCA_050186055.1 Hyphomicrobiaceae bacterium
GGTTCTTCGAGGTCGACACCGGCACCGCCAAGGATTGGACGATCCGGCTCGCCGACCCGCAGGAAGCATCCAACCAGCAGCGCTGACCACCCTGGCGGCCGTCGCCCGATCCTCCGGCGCCCTGCCTGAAAAGGCGGCTGTGAGGACACTTGCCCGGGCTGCCGCTCCCGTTCACTCTGAACGGGATAGGCAGGACACGACGGCAGGAACACATTCGCCATGGCAGCACGCGGCATCGGTGCCTCAATTCGCCGAAAGGAAGACGAGCGCTTCCTTCGGGGCAAAGGGCAATACGTCGCCGATCACCTTGTTCCGGGCACGCAGGATGTCGCATTCGTCCGCAGCCCCGTTGCTCATGGCCGCTTGCGGGGCATCGAGATACCGGGGCGCTTGCGTGCGGATGTCTACACCGCAGCCGACCTCATCGGCGTCAAGCCAATCGTCTCCGCTCCTCCGCTGCCTGGCTTCAAGCGTTCCAGCGAGCCGATCCTGGCCGTCGATAAAGTCCGCTATGCCGGCGAATTGATCGCCATGTGCGTCGGTCGCACGCGCGCCGAAGCCGAAGACATCGCCGCCCAGGTCGTCCTCGATATCGAAGAGCTGCCGCCGGTGATCGACGCACGTCGGGCCGCAACGTCTCGATCCCCGCTCATCCATGACGACTGGGCCGACAACATCTTCATCGAGTACACGGAAGACCGCGGCTTCGATCATCCCACCGATGCGCCCATCAAGGTCAGTCGCACGATCAGCACCGCCCGCCACTGCATGTATCCGATCGAGGGCCGCGGGACTCTCGCCTATCGCGACACACGCCTGGGCTATCTGACGCTGGTCACCTCCAGCCAGTTTCCGCATTGCGTGCAGACCGGGTTGAGCGAATGCCTCGGCATCGAGGACCGGGAGATCCGCGTGATCGCGCCGGATGTCGGCGGCGGGTTCGGCTACAAGGGCCTGCTGACCCGCGAGGAGGTTGCCCTCGGCTGGCTGGCGCTCAACCGCGATCACCCCGTGCGCTGGATCGAGGACAGCCGCGAGCACCTGACCGCCAACGCCAACTGCCGCCAGCATCACTACGAGGTCACCGCCTGGGCCGACATGGACGGCCGCCTGAAAGCCGTCGACTGCACGGCATTCGTCGATTCCGGCGCCTACTCCGTCTATCCCATCGGCGCTGCACTGGAGGCCGCGCAGATTTCCGGCTTGATGCCCGGCCCCTACGACTTCAGGAGCTATCGCTGTCGCGCCAAGGCGGTCGCCACCAACAAGTGCGGGATCCTGGCCTATCGCGGCGTGGCCCGCACTCACGTCTGTCTTGCGCTCGAGACACTCATGGACGACATCGCCGTGCGCACCGGCCTGGAACCGTGGCAGGTACGTCTGCGCAACCTGGCCCCGGCGGAGGCCATGCCGTTTCGCAACGTCGTTGGCCGCGTGTTCGACAGCGGCGATCATCCCGGCTGCGTGCGCCGCGCCGTCGAAGCGATCGGCTGGAGCGCAGTCCGCACTCGCCAGGAGACACCCGAGCCGGACGGCCGCCTGATCGGAGTCGGCATCTCGTTCTACGTCGAGCAGGGCGCGCACGGCACCTCGGTCCTCGCCGCGTGGGGACGTCCCATCGTTCCCGGCTACGAGCAGGCACACATGCGATTCACCGCCGACGGCGGCATCGAGGTCCGCGTCGGAACCCACAGCCACGGACAAGGTCACGAGACGACATTCGCCCAGATCGCGCACGAGGTTCTCGGTATCGAGCCGGATCGCATCAAGGTGCTGCAGGGCGATACATTGTATTCGCCCTATTCAACCGGCACCTGGGGATCGCGATCCATCGTGATGGGTGGCGGTGCGGTCGCCACTGCCGCGCGCGCGCTCGCGGCAAGGGCGTGTCACATCGGCGCCTGGCTGATGCAGGCCGATCCGGCGATGGCCCGCATCGAAGGCGGACTGGTCCATGCCGGCGCAAGCAGCATCCCGCTCGGCGACGTCGCCCGCGCCTGGTATCTCCAGCCCCACACCCTGCCGCCGGACGTCGAAGCCGCCGGGCTGGAGGTGACCGCAGGCTATCGTGCAGGCAGCGACGCGGGGACGTTCAGCTACGCCGCGCATGCCGCGGTTGTCGCCGTCGATCCCGAGACCGGCGGCGTCGAGATCCTCGACTACATCGTCGTCGAGGACGGCGGCACGCTGGTCAATCCGATGATCGTCGACGGCCAGATCCGAGGCGGCGTAGCCCAAGGCATCGGCACTTGCCTCTATGAGGAGATGCCGTTCGACGAACGCGGCCAGCCGCTCGCCACCACGCTTGCCGACTATCTCTTGCCGGGCGCAACCACGGTGCCGACGATTCGCGTCGATCACATGGAGACGCCCTCTCCGCATACGGAGTTCGGCGTCAAGGGCATCGGCGAGGGCGGAGCGATCGGCCCGCCTGCCGCCATCGTCTCGGCCGTCAACGATGCCCTGCGGCCGACCGGCGCCACCGTCGCGGACGTGCCGCTGACGCCCCAGCGCGTTCTCTCCGCCATAAGGAAAAGTGCCGGCGCAACGGCCGGCACTCGATCGGTTCAGACCGGGTCGTAGTAGTGGATCTCGTAGAGAATACAGCCCTTGTCGGAACGGAACGGGCCGTGATAGGCGCCCGGCGGCCGGCAGGCGTAGGTGAATGGCGGAAACGCCGTGCCACCCTTGCCTTGCTTGTCGTTGCCGACGGTGAGATCACCCGTCACCAGGAACACCTCCTCCCAGTAGTCGTGCACGAACGGGTCGGTCGTGAAGACACCGGGCTCGAACCTCAACAGCCGCGTCCGCGTCCCGCTCTTGTTCTTCTCGTCCAGACCGCCTGAGAGGATCTTCTGCTGAATTCCGGCGGGATAGCCGGGAGGCGTCTCCCAGCCCGTTTTGAGATCGACCGTGTAGAACTCGTCATGAGCCTTGTTGACTGGCATACGCTCTTTTCTCCTCCTTATCACCATGCGCACTCGGCGAGACTATCGCCCAACACCGCTGCCGCTGTCGAATCGCTACTCGCCGCAGCGAACGGGACCGTCAGGAAACCTCGCATGCGGTCTTCACGGTAAATCGCTTTTCTCCAAGCTTGCGACCCCGGTAGTGGAACTCGAATATCCATTCGCCCGGGACCATCTCCCATATCTCGTCGAACGTATAAAAGCGGAATGACCGTCCCCCGATCACGGCATCCCTGCTGAGCTTGCTCTTGAGAAAATACTGGCCCTTCGGAGACCTGACGCCGGGCGCGGGAAAGGCTGTGATCCACTCCAGCGGCACCGTCTTTCCGCCGGGCGCGCCGGCAAGCTGAAACTCCAGACCGAAGCTCTGGCCAAGCTGCGCGCAGATGATGTCGGTGTGCCGGACCAGCTTGATGTCGTTCATGATGCCGACGCGGCCGTAGGCGGTGCCGGCGGCTTCCTCGGTCCGCACGCGCACGACGGAATAGACGCCGAAATCGATGATCGAAATCGCATCGACCTGCGGCGCCTGCGCGGTGGCCCGCATCGGCAGCAGGGCAATCACAGCCAAAGCAAGGACGAATCGCATGAAAGGACCGACCCGCTCCAATGTGACGCCGCCTCGCCGGAAACCCTCGGTAGACTGTCGATCCGCCGCCTAAATGTTTAAGCCCGTACGGCGCCGTCGCTGCCCAGCGCGGCCTCGACCGCGGCCGCCGTCGCCATCAGGGACGCGTCCTGATCCTTGAAGCCGAGAAGCTGCAGCCCGAGTGGAAAACCGCCGGCCGACAGCACCGGCAACGTCAAAGCGGGAATGCCGAGCACGGACCCGGGCACGACAAACGCAGGATTTCCCGTCGACCGCAGCCCGATCGGCGCCTCGCCCGAGGCCGCCAGCGTGACAACTGCATCGCCGACGGAAGCGAGCTTGGCAAATGTCGCGCGCAGGCTCTCACGCTCCGCAATCAAGTCCCGGAACTCCGGGAGCGACATCGCTTCTGCATCCCCGACACGATCGGTGAGCAGCTTGGACAGCTTCGAGCCGTGCTGGTCACGATACGTGTTCATCGGCCAGCGCGATTCCCATGCATTGATCTTGCGCGTCAGCAGAATTCCGCGCTTCAGTGCCGTCTCCACCGCTGCAGCAGTTGTATCCTCCGCCGTCGTCACGATCTTGACGCCGGCGTCCCCCAGCCTTTTGAGCGCGCCGTTCAGCGCCGACCTTGCCGCCTCGCTGGCCTCGCTCCATCCGGTCGTCTCCAGAAACACCAGCGCCTTCGGCAGCTTTGCCTCGGGCAATTTCGCCGGTCCGAACAGACCGGAATGGCCGGGATCGCCGCCCGCCCTGTCGGCGATCGCCCGCATCGCCGCCCACACGTCGGCAAGCGTCGCCCCGATCGCCCCCTGCGCGCTTTGGCTCATATGGTCATGGCTGCCGCCGCGATTGATGGCACCGAACGTCGGCTTGAAACCGATCACGCCGCAATAGCTGGCCGGCCTGAGAATGGAGCCCACGACCTGGGTTCCCAGCCCGACGCTGAAGAACCCCGCAGCGCAGCCTGCCGCGGAACCCGACGAGGAGCCACCCGGCGTGCGCTCGAGATCCCAGGGATTGCGTGTCGGTCCCGGCTCCGTCGCAGCAAACTCTGTCGTGACCGTCTTGCCGAGGATGACGGCGCCGGCTTCCCGCAACGCATAAACGCTGGCTGAATCGCGATTGGACCGATACCCGTCATAGATCGGCGAACCCATCCCGGTCGGCATGTCCGCGGTCTCGATGACATCCTTCACGCCAACCGGCATACCGTCGATATCGGATAGCTGCCGCCCGGCTTTCCAGCGCCTGCTCGACTCGTCGGCCTGCTTGAGGGCCGCTTCGCGATTGATGGCAACGAATGCCTGGACATCGCGTTCGCGCGCATCGATGTCCGACAGGCAACGCTCCAGAAACGCCCGCGGACTGTCCTTTCCATCGGCGAACGCTGCCGTCGCGGACACATACGGACGGGCCTTGCAGGGAGTAGGGCCGGCCATTCACGCATCCTCCAAGGTGATCGAACCCGCGCGCTTCTGCATCGTGAGCATCGAGGTCCCCAGCAGAAACCGGCGCGCCTTCCCGGGATCGGAGGCACTCTCGCGCAGCTCGGCGAAATTGCGTTCGCGCGTCGCCGGGTCGCGCGCTTCGAGCCGCTTCTTGTTGGCGATCGTCTGCGCCTGAACGAACTCGTTGGTCACTGTCCGCCTTTGCAGCGAATAGAGCTCTGCAAGTTCCGGCGAGCCGCCGTTCAATATGATCTCGATCAGCTTCGCGCTGGCATTGTCGGCATCCTGCAGGCCGCCGTTGAGCCCCATGCCGCCGATCGAGTTGTTCACGTGCGCGCTGTCGCCGGCGAGCAGCACCCGTCCCTTCGCGAAGGTGGAGGCCACACGCTGGTGGATCGAGTACAGGTTGCGGTGAACGATATCGTGACGCCGGTCCAGTGGAAAGAACTTCTGCATGCGCGCATGCACGTCTTCGTCGCTCAACGTCTTCGATTCCGGCTCGGTCGCATCCGCCGGGAACACCGTGCGCCACAGCCCGGGCGGCCCATCCGCCGAAACCTTGAAGCAATTGCACCACTCGTCGGGGTCGGCGATGTAGGTGCGCTCACAGTAGCCGCGGTTGGCCGCGAAATCGAACGGCGTGGTCAGGACGAGGAAGCGCTCTTCATAGGTGAACCCCTCGAACGCGATCCCGCACTGCTTGCGCACGGTCGAGCGGCCGCCGTCCGCCCCGATCAGCCACGCCCCGGTATGGCGTTCTCTGCCGCTCGGCGTGGCGACGGTCACCGTGACGGACGCATCGTCCTGCTCGACCGCTTCCACCGTCGAATCGAAACGGACCTCGACATTCGCCAGCGCTTCCAGCCTCTTTGTCAGGATCTGCGATGTCTTGAACTGCTCGCACTGGACCACGAAGGGATGCTTCGTGTCATCCGCCAGCACCGCATGATCGAACTGCGCAATCAATGTATTGGTCGGCCGGTCCCAGAACTGGAAGATCGGCGTGACGAGACCGACCCGCGACATATCCTCCACGAGACCCGGCACTTTCGAGAGTACGTCCAGTGTCGCCGGATGCGTCGTCGCAGCGCGCGGGTCATCCTGCAGGCAGGGGTTCGCATCGAACAGCCGCACCGGGATTCCGGCGCGGCCGAGGAGGAGGGCACAGAACAGGCCAACCGGCCCGCCGCCCGCAATTAGCACTCGTCTGTCTTCGCTCATTGCCCCAATTCATATGTTTGTCGGGAACCACTGGCCCGATGCCGGATTCAGCCTGTAAGGGAGGCACGACGCGGCCGGCCGGCCGCGCGTCACGCCGATCCTACTTCCCTTCGCGCCACCATGCCAGCGTGATGAAGAAGAGCAACGCGGCCAAAGCGAGCAGACCGGTAAACATCGGGGTCAGCTTGATGCCGCGCGTGACGTAGGCTTCGCGATCCTTGAGACCCATCCAGCCAGAGCCGGCCAGGACCCGGGCCCCGGACATCATGGTGATCCGCGGAACCTCGACGGCATCGCCCGAGGCCATCGAGAACAAGCCGCCGCCGCGGGTCCAGAACACGCCGCCGCCTGTCGCCCCAACCAGCGGTTTCAGCTTGGCGTCCGTCGCGGTGACTTCGCTCATTTCGCGCGGGTCCTCGACGCCCGCCAGCGCAACCGCCGTGAGTTGTCCCGCGCTGCTGGCGGTCTGCAGCTTGTAGAGACCCGGCTCCTTCACCTCGATCGTGGAGCGCCATACCCCCGGCTCGGCGGGATCGAGCGTGATCCGGGAATTCGCGCCGCCGGGAGCCGACATCGTGATCGGCTGCACCTTCGGCTCCATGGAACGGCGCTCGACCGTCAGCTTAAGCCCCTTGGCGCTCGCGATCAGCCGCTCCTCCTCGAGGTCCGGCTCCTTCATCAGCCAATGCGCGAGCCGCCGCAGAAGATCCGTATGCGGGCCGCCGCCGTCATGACCCCGCGCCCATAGCCAGGCGTGGTCGGACGTCAGCAGGGCCACACGTCCCTTGCCCTTGCGGTCGAGGATGAGCAGCGGCTTGTCCGACGCCCCGCTCATGATTACGCGCCCCTGGACGTTGGAGACGTCGACCTGCCGATACCACTTGCCCCAGGGCGGGTCTTCGGCGTTCGCGCCGGGCAGATCGCGTGTAACCGGATGCTTCCTGCCGTCCGCGGTCAGCTTCGCCTTAAACGGCAGCTCGTAGACGCTGCCGGTCGGCCGCGCCGGCAGCACGGGCGCCAGCATCGTGCGTATCAGGCTCATGTGGCCGGCATAGTCGTCGCCGGCTGCCACCAGGAGCGCCCCGCCCTGCCTCACGTACTGCGCGATATTGTCGTAGTAGAGCGCCTGCAGAATTCCGCGATGCTGATAGCGATCGAAGATGATCAGGTCGAAGTCCTTGATCTTCTGCGAGAACAGTTCGCGGGTCGGGAACTGGATCAGCGACAGCTCGCGCGTCGGGATGCTGTCCTGCTTCTCGGGCGGCCGCAGGATCGTGAAGTGGATAAGATCGACCGCGGCATCGGACTTCAACAGATTGCGCCACGTCCGTTCGCCCGCGTGCGGCTTGCCCGACACCAGCAGCACGCGCAAGTTCTCGCGGACGCCCTCGGCCGTCACCACCACACGGTTGTTCGCCGCCGTCAGCTCGCCCGGCGCCGCCGGCAGCTCGATCTCGAGGATGTTCTGGCCGGCATGCGGGAACGGCATCTGCAGCGCGACCTTGCGGTTGATCTCCGCCCGTCGCAGTTCGTCCGCCTGGCCCTCCCGCCTGATCCTCAGCGTTACCGTGGACGATGTTCCGGTGCTGCGTCCCATCTCCCGGACCGCGACCTCGACCGTGCCGGTCTGTCCGACAATGCCGAACTTCGGCGCATTCACGATCTCGATGCGCCTGTCGAATTCGCCCGGCCGCCCGGTCAGCAACGCGTGTACCGGAGCATCGAACCCCAGCGCGGCCGCTTGCGTCGGCACGTCGTGCACCTGCCCGTCCGTGATCATGATGACGCCGGCGAGCCGGTCCGGCGGCGTCGATGTGAGCGCCTGGTTGAGATCGGCGAAAAGATTGGTGCCGCCACGGGTGTCGCTTGGACGCGCGGCCGACACCCATTTGACTTCCAGCCCCTTGATCTTCGCGAGCTTGGCTTCCAGGTCGCGCCGGATCGCCTCGCTCTGCTGCGGTCTGTCGGCCAGCGTCTGGCTGGTGCTCTCGTCCATCATGACGATAGCCACGTTGCCGAGGTTCTCCCGCTCCTCCTCCTTCAAGGTCGGGTTGGCGAGCGACAGCACCACGAGGCCCAGCGCCAGTGCACGAAGCAGCGCACCCGGAGAACGCCGGAACAGCAGCACGATCACCAGCAGCACGGCGAGGGCCGCGCCCGCCCAGAACAGCGGCGCCGGAATCATCGGCGAGAAGTCGATCGACCAATTGGTCATGTGAGCGTCCTATGCCGCGGTCGCGCGCCTTGCGCCATTCGCGCCTCGCGACCGCCGACCTGTCATTGTCCAAGGCGCTCCAGGAGCGCCGGCGCGTGCACCTGATCGGCCTTGTAGTTGCCCGTCAGCGCATACATCACGATATTGACGCCGGTCCGGAACGCCATCTCGCGCTGCCGCTCGCCGCCCGGAACGACCGGATAGAGCGGAGTATTGTTGTCATCCAGCGCCCACGCTGCGGCCAGGTCGTTGGACGTGACAAGGATCGACGAGACGCCGTCTGCGCGCCTTGCCTTGCGTCCGCCCTGGTTCAGGTCGTCGGAGCCGTCGGCCTCCACCCACATCTGTCCGCCATCCCAGCGTCCGGGGAACGAACGCAGCAGGTAGAACGACTTGGTCAGCACATGGTTCTCCGGCGCCGGCTCCAGCCGCGGAATGTCGAGTGAGCCGAGCAGCCGCTGCAACGGCGTGCCGCCCTCGCCACCGCGCTGCACGCCAAGGCCCGTCGGCATGCCCTGGCCATAGTCGCGGGTGTCGAACACGATCATCCCGCCTTCCTTCATGTAGGCGTCGATCTTGGCGAGCGTACGGTCCGACAGCGGCCCGGCGCTCGGCACCACCGGCCAGTAGATCACCGGGTAGAACACGATCTCGTCGGTATCGATATTGATCGCAGCCGGTTCGGCCGCCTCCACCGCGGTGCGGAAAGCGAGGATCTTGACCAGGCCCGACAGCCCGGCCCGGCTGGCCGCGTCGACCCCGGAATCGCCGGTCACGACATAGCCCAGCGCAACCTTGTCGGTCGCTTTCATGGCCCGCTGCTCATTCGGAGTCGGTGGGCGCGTCGGCCGGATGATGCGAACCTGGTCCTGCGCCTGCGGCAGGAACGGTCGGTTTTGAAAGAACGGGGAGCGATCACCGCCGTACGGCGGAGGCAAGGGCCGGAATTGCCAGTCCGATTGAGCCTGCGCCGGTTCCGCTCCCAGGCTCATGAACCCGACCGCGGCAGCCAGCAGCACCGCGGCAGCGCCTCCGCCACCGGGAGCCGCGCGCTTCGCGGCAGACATCGCACCGCCGAGGCCAAGCCCGATCAGGCCACCCAACTGCATCAGGACGACCGCGATGATGTCGGCAAACAGGAGCCCCAGCGCCGCGGCCAGCAGCGCCGGCTTCAACGGCGTGGCCGCCTGGCTTTCGAACGCGCGCCGCTCCGCGCCCGAGGGCAGCGGCGGCAGCGGCTTCAATTCGCTTGACGCTGTCAGCAGATTGAGAGCCCGCGGCGACCCTGGCGGACCATAGAACCCCGGATGGTGATTGGTGCCCGGCTTCGTCTCTGCCAGCTTGGCCGCGGGGATCGCTTGCACTGTCGGCGGCGGCGTCCTCAGTATGCCGAACCCGTCGAGCGTTTGCTGCGGCGTCAGCACGCCTTCAGCGCTCCTGGCTGCCTCGCCGCTTGCCCCGTCCGTGGTCGCGGTCCCTCCCGCGCGTACGGCACCGATCCGGCCGAGCGTGGAAATCCGGCGCAGCATTTCAACGAACAGTCCCGACAGCGGGAGGTTCGACCACTCCGCGTTGGCGGTAACGTGGAACAGCACGATCTGCCCGCGTCCACGTTCTGCTGCCGTGACCAGCGGCGTGCCGTCCTTGAGCCGCGCCCAGACCTTCACCTCCGGCCCGAGCCGCGCCGGATCTGCCAGCACCTGGCGGCTTACTGTCACGTCCTTCGGCACCGCAAGACCGGCGAACAGACTGTCCTCGCCGAAGTCGCCGAGCGGCTGCGGGGTCGACCATGACAGCGCGCCGCCCAGCGTCCGGCCGCCCAGCCGCAACGCCGCCGGGATCAGGTCATCCCCGCCCTTCTCCAGCCTCGGACCGGCAAAACGCACAAGCACGCCGCCCTTCTCGATCCAGTCCTGCACGGCCCTCGTGTGATCGGGAGGAAGCGTGCCGATGTCGGCCATGATCACGACCGACGCATTCTGCTTGAACACCTCGTCGAGCGCCGTCACGACGTTGGCGTCATTGGGCTCGACCAGTTCGGCATAGGGGCCGAGTGCGCGCTCGATGTAATAGAGCGGACCCAGCAGCGGCTGCGACAGCTCCCGGCTCTCGCCGGAAATGAGCCCGATCCGATGCCAGCGCGAGCGCGAGTCCAGCAGATGGACGGCGCCCGCGGCGCGCTCGCCCGCGATCTCGAGCCGCGTCACTTGATTTCTCAATTCGAGCGGCATGTCGAACGTCGCGGCGGCCCGCGTCGCACCCGGTGACAGACGGAAAACCGCCTCGCCCAGACGCTGCCCGCGATCCGAATAGGCGTGGATCACCCCGTCACGCGCCCCGCCGCCAGCGCGGATCACGATCCCTTCGAGCCGTCCGCCCTGCCCCAGCGACGAGGCAACGCCGAGCGCCTCGCGTCCTGCACCGGTCTCGACCACGGTAAAGCCGGACCGGCCCAGGCGGCTCAACTGCTCGCTGAAGGCCGCCGTCTTGCCATCGTGGTCGATGCCGTCCGTCAGCCACAGCACGCTTGTTTCGCTTTCGTTGCCGAGAAGGCTCTCCATCGCCTTGCCGACGATGTCGCGGGCCGGAGGATAGGGCTGCGGCTGCAGTGCCGCCGCGGTCGATCGCGCCGCCTGTGGCGACTCGATCCGCAGCGCGGGAGACTGGCCCGTCAGCGCCGTCGGCACGATGGCAACGGCACGGCTCTGGCTTTCGGCTTCCGAAATGAGCTGATCGACCATGCGCATGCGCTCGCCCCATTGCGCAGCCGAAGCCCACGTATTGTCGACCACGATCGCAACCGGCCCCGATCCCGACAGCGCCGAGGTCCGGTTCGGGTTCAACACCGGATCCGCGAGCGCCAGGATAATGAGCGCCGCCGCCAGCAGCCGGATCAGCATCAGCCACCACGGCGTCTTGGCCGGTGTCTTCTCCCTGTTGCGCAGACCGACCAGAATACGGGTTGCCGGAAATGCGATCTGGCGTGGCCGCGGCGGCACTGTGCGCAGCAGCCAGTAGATGATCGGCAGCGCGATCAAGCCGGCCAGCAGCCATGGACTGAGGAAAGCAATCCCGGCAAGCGTCATGCACGGCTCTCCCGCGATGGCCTCGGAGCGTTGGCGGCACCCGCCCAACGATAATCCTGGCCACCGCTGCCGAGCCGCATGATCAGGGAAAGCAACGGCTCCGACGCCGGCCGGTCGGTGTGGTGCACCAGGAACGACCATCCCAGCCGCCGCGTGGTAGCTTCGATCGCGGCCCGGTGTGCTGCCAGCGCCTCCTGGTAGTCGCTGCGCAAGGTTTCCGCCCGGTCCGCCGTCCAGCGAAGTCTGTCCTCGACGCCGACGAACTCGGTGCGCCCGGCATAGGGCAGGCTCTCTTCCGCCGGATCCAGAATCTGTACGACGTGCCCAGACACACCGTTGCCCGCAAGCTGCGACAAACGCTCGCTCACCTGCTCTGCCGGATCGAGGAAGTCCCCGAACAGCACCACGCCCGAGAACCGCGACAGCGTTTCCGGCGGCGGCAGGCTTGAGTTCAGGACGGGCTTGCCGACATTCGACGCAATGGCTTCAGCCAGCCGCGTGGTGGCCTTCCGGCTCGCCGACGGGCGCGTCAGTCCGAGCAGCGCGATGCGCTCTCCGCCACGCACCAGCAATTCCGACAGAGCCAGCATCAGCACCACCGCGCGGTCACGCTTCGTGACGCTGGCCAGATGGCTCTGGAAGGACATGGACGGCGACATATCCGGCCACAGCCAGATCGTGTGCGCCGCTTCCCATTCCCGTTCGCGCACGAACAGATGGTCCGAGCTGGCCGACCGCCGCCAATCGATCAGCATCGCGGAGTCGGTCGATTCGAACTGCCGGAACTGCCAGAACGTCTCGCCCGGACCTGCCCGCCGACGGCCGTGAATACCGTGCGCGATGGTGGTGGCGATGCGCATAGCCTCGATCAGGAGATCGGGCAGGCGGTCGGCAATACCGTGCGCCTCGCCTTCGAGGGCGAATACCCCGCTCTTGTCCACCGAAGTGGCCTCCGACCTGGGGCCCAACACCATCGCCAACCCGCTTTAGCCTAGTCGCCCTGCCAGCCGCCCGATCACGTCGGCGACTTCCTGGCCTTCCGTCCTTGCCGTAAACGACAGCGCCATCCGGTGTTTCAGCACCGGCTCGGCCAGATTGATGACGTCGTCGATTGAGGGCGCCAGCCTGCCGTCGAGCATCGCCTTGGCGCGGATCGCCAGCATCAAGGCCTGGCTGGCGCGCGGACCCGGACCCCATGCAATGAGCCGGCTCGTCTCTTCCTCCGCATCCGGCCCCGGCCGGGCGGCGCGAACCAGCGTCAAAACCGCCTCGACCACTTTGTCCGGAACCGGAATCTGCCGCACCAGCCGCTGCGCCGCCATCAGCTCCTGCGGCGAGAAGATCGCCTCCAGCTTTTGCTCCTCCGTGCCGGTGGTCGCAAACAACATCCGCCGTTCGGCGGCAAGGTCCGGATAGGTGACGTCGATCTGCAGCAGGAACCGGTCGAGCTGGGCTTCTGGCAGCGGATACGTGCCCTCCTGCTCAAGCGGGTTCTGCGTCGCCAGCACGTGGAACGGCGTCGGCACATCGTGCCGCTGGCCCGCCACCGTGACGTGATGCTCCTGCATGGCCTGCAGCAGCGCCGACTGTGTCTTCGGGCTGGCGCGGTTGATCTCGTCAGCCATCAGAAGCTGGGTGAAGATCGGACCGGGGATGAAGCGAAAGCTCCGTCGCTGTCCCGGATTGTCCTCCAGGACTTCCGCGCCGATGATGTCGGAGGGCATCAGGTCCGGCGTAAACTGGATGCGCTTGGCTTCCAGCCCAAGCACTTTGCCGAGGGTATCGACCAGCAGCGTCTTCGCCAGACCGGGCACGCCGATCAGCAGCGCATGGCCGCCGGCCAGCAAGGTGATCAACGTACGCTCGATCACTTCGTCCTGGCCGAAGATGACGGAAGCCGCTGCTGCGTGGACGCGCTTCAGCCGCTCGCCGGCGGCCTCGATGCGTGGGACGATGTCGTCCTGTGTATCTTTGAGGGTGCTCATCGATCCAATATAGAGACTTTGCTTAGAAGACGGAACTCTGTGCTTGGCGTTTGAACACTGTGTCCTGGAAAGTGGTCACTTTATGAATATTTGAAAGGAACGAATACACCGCCGTCGGGTCAATACCTCGCTAGGACGTAGGACGTTGGTCCCATAAGCCAACCCGCCTCGTTCGACGCATTATGTCACACCTCGTTTCGCAGGGCATCATGAATGAGAGTACGGGCATCGCGGGTCTGGAAACCCTGTTGAAGGCCCAGGCCGAGGGCCGGGGACCACCTCCGGTCGAGAGCTGGAACCCGCCGTACTGCGGCGATATCGGTCTGGCCATACGGCGGGACGGAAGCTGGACTTATCAGGGCTCGCCGATCGGCCGGATGCCGCTCGTCAAGCTGTTCGCCAGCGTGCTTCGGCGCGATCCGGACGGCAAGCACTATCTGGTAACCCCAACCGAGAAAGTCGACGTCTCGGTCGAGGATGCCCCCTTCCTCGCCGTCGAGATGCAGCGCGAAGGCGCAGGCAGCCAACAGCGGTTGATCTTCCGGACCAACGTCGATGACATCGTGCATTGCGGCCCCACCCATCCCCTGCGGTTTGCAGCGGAAGCGGGGACCGGCGGCCTGAAACCCTACCTTGTCGTGCGCGGCCGCCTGCAGGCACTGCTCACCCGCGCGCTCTACTACGATCTGGTGGAGCTCGCCGTGCCGTTGCCGGGCGGTGACGATGACCGGCTTGCTATCTGGAGCGGCGGCACCTGCTTTGAGCTGACGGATGATGCCGCGCGCGGCTGACGGTCGCAGAAGCCCCCAACAATCAGGAGAAGCATTCCATGCTCACTCGTCCGATCCCGTCCAGTGGCGAGCACCTGCCCATCGTCGGCGTCGGCACCTGGCAGACGTTCGACATCGCCGATGACAGGAGCGCGCTCGCGCAGCGCCGCGAGGTGCTGCAGGCCCTGTTCGACGCCGGCGGCACCGTGATCGACTCGTCTCCGATGTACGGCCGGGCCGAAGCCGTCGTCGGCCGCCTCCTGACCGAGATGACCGCACGCGACAAGGCGTTCGTCGCCACCAAGGTCTGGACTTCGGGCGAGCGCGCCGGAATAGCGCAGATGGAGGCGTCCTCGGCCAGGATGGCCGCCCCTGTCATCGATCTGATGCAGATTCACAACCTGGTCGACTGGCGCACCCATCTCAAGACGCTGCGTCGCTGGAAGGACGCAGGCCGCATCCGTTACGTCGGCCTCACCCACTACACTTCCGGGGCCCTCGACGATCTCGCCGATATCATATCGAACGAACCTGTCGACGTCCTGCAGTTTGCCTACTCCGTCGGCGAACGCGCCGCCGAGCGCCGATTGCTCCCTCTGGCCGCCGACAAGGGCGTGGCTGTGCTGATCAACCGTCCGTTCGGCAGCGGCGGCGAGATCCGGCGTCTTTCGGGCAAGCCCCTGCCCTCCTGGGCTGCGGAGATCGAATGCTCGAGCTGGGCCCAGGTCCTGCTCAAGTACATTCTCGGGCATCCCGCCGTGACCTGCGCGATTCCCGGAACCTCGCGCGCAGCACACATGCAGGACAATGCCGCGGCCGGCACCGGTAAGCTGCCCGATGAATCCCAGCGCCGCCGGATCGTCCAGCTCGTCACAGGATGACCGGCACGCACTTGCGGCCGGCGCCCCGACGGGGTGTCGCAAGCGCAAAACCAAGAGCCCTTTCCGCGATTCAGCCAAAGACCAGAAAAGCTTCAGGCACCCATCAGACCGTCATGGCCGCGCCGGGACGACGTGGATACGTCGGTCCGGAGAACGGCGGCCATCCACGTGGCTCGCCGCGGGCACCGAGCCAGCGGAAGCTTGCCGTAGGCGGCCGCCTCCGCGGCCGTGACGGCTGGGGGGGTGAGACTGTCGACCCACGATAGCCCGTCATGGCCGCGCCGGGGCAACGTGGAAACGGCGGCCCGGAACACGGCGGCCATCCACGTGGCTCACCGCGGGCACTGCGCAAGCGGAGACTTGTCGTAGGCGGCCACCTCCGTGGCCGTGACGGCGGTGGGAAGGCAACGATTTCGCCATACGCTAGAACGGGTGCCGCAGGCGCAACCAATAACCCGCTAACCGGCCTTTTCCTCCGCCATCTCGCTCGCCTCTATGGCGTCGGCCTCATCGAGTTCCTGCCACGTCGTCCTGAACAGCAGTAAAAGCGCACCAAGCGCCAGCGCAGCGAGCACCCCGAGGCTGATGAATCCGGCACCCGAGCCGAATATGCGCACGAAGTAGTCGATGATCTGGTCGTACTTCACGATCGCCACCGCGCTGCCGATCACGCCGCCCATGCGCGCCAGATTCTGGATCTCCTGGTTGCGGCGGCCGTAGAAGAAGAACAGCAGCAGCAGCCCCCAGGCACCGAGCCCGAAACTGATCAGCGGGGCCGTCGAGCGGAAGCCTCCGCTCGGTCCCGTCCCGTAATAGAGGAGCGCAGCCGACTGTAGGAACGCGTGCGACATGATCGGATAGATCACCATCGCCCCCGCGCCGATCAGAACCCCGCGCTCGATGCCGTCGAGCATATGCGGATAGTGCTTTTCGAGCGCCTTCCGGCGCACCGCAAGCAGGACGCTGATCACCAGCAGGATGACGGCGAAGAAGATCTTGAACGGCAGCAGCGTTGCGTGAACCACGCTGGTCAGCGAACGTCCACCGGGCGCATCGTGCATGGCCTTGACCGCCTGCGTGAACCGGCGCTGCGCCGTGCAGCAGGCTTCATCCGTGAGCCAGTCCTGCGACTTGAGATTTGCGATATTCGCCGGCAGCCGCGTGGCGACGAAGCAGTAGCGCTTGCGGGCGGCATCCGCCAGCGGCGTCTCTTTCAGCACATCCGGCCGGCAGTCGCGCGCCAGGTCACTGAGCCCGATCCGCGACTGGCTCACCCGGCGCACGTTATCGACGGCCACGAGCACCGGCAGACGTGCGCAGTTGCCGTCCTTGGCGCATTGCTCGCCGCGGTCGGCGGCCAGCACCTCCGGCTTGACTTCGAACACCGAGCGCTCGCGGCTGTTCATCAGGAAATTGGCGCCGAGGATCGTTAGCCCCACGGCGATGACGAACCCGAGCATGAACCGCGGCACGCCCCACCGCACATGCCGCATGTACATATCGAGGAATACGCAGGCCGGCATGAAGAACGCGATCAGTGCCACGATGCCGAATGTCGGAAAAAAAATGAACAGATGGCTGTAGAAGCTTCCCAGCATCAGCCAGTCGAGCTCCCGGAACTCCCAGATCAGGACGCCGGTTGTTGCCAGGAACGACAGGCCGATCGCGGTAAAGATCAAGCCGATGAACAGACGGATACCGAGTGACATGATCGACTCGCGACATCTTGGCCTTGGGGTCGACGGAGGTCCGCCGAAGGCTGTGCCTCGACGAGGCACCCCGATCTCTCTATCCATCCCGGCACGCATGACGCAAGGCCGCATGCGATTGCGCCGCCAATCGTGTATCGACTGATGCAATCGTGCATACGACAGAAGCCCCGGGGGACGACGGCATGCTGACGATCTACGAGACCGAAGCCGGCGGCCTGAAGGCTCGGCCGGATGCAGCCACATCCGACAAGGCGGTGTGGATTGACCTCATCAGCCCCACGCGGGACGAAGAGCAGCAGGTCGAGCGGATCACCGGCGTGGCCATTCCGACCCGCGAGGAAATGGCGGAAATCGAGGTATCCAGCCGGCTTTACACCGAGTTGGGCTCCCACTTCATGACCGCCAACATCATCTACGCGGTCGAAACCCCCGAACCGCTCGCTGCGACGGTCACGTTCGTGCTGACCAATCAGCACCTCATCACCATACGCTATGCCGAAACAAGGGCTTTCAACCTGTTCCTGACGCGGGCCCGCAAGGGCGACGCCGCCTGCCACGCGCCGACCGCCGTCATGGTCGGCCTTCTGGAGGCCATCATCGACCGCGAGGCAGATCTGATCGAGCGGCTGCAGGCCGACACCGAGAAGCTCGCGCGCACGATCTTCAGCCCGCCCGGCCGATCACCGGCCCGCTCGCAAAGCCTGGAAGAGATCATCCGGCAGATCGGGCGCGTCGGCGAGATATCGTCGCGAACGCGGGAGAGCCTGCTTTCGCTCGGCCGCGTTGTCACCTACATGGCCCAGATTTGCGGCGAACGCCATGATGCGAAGATCATCCGGCAACGGCTGAAGACGGAAGCGCGCGATATCCAGTCGCTGACCGACCACGTCCAGTATCTCGGCCAGCGTATCAACTTCATGCTCGACGCCTCGCTCGGCATGGTATCGATCGAGCAGAACCAGATCATCAAGCTGTTCTCGGTGGCCGCGGTCATGCTGATGCCGCCCACGCTGATCGCGTCGATTTACGGCATGAACTTCAAGCACATGCCCGAGCTCGAATGGGTGTTCGGCTATCCGTTCGCCCTCGGGCTGATGGTGCTGTCCGCGCTCTTGTTCTACTTCTATTTTCGACGCAAGCGCTGGCTCTGAGGCGCACCCCGTCCTCCGCGAGGAAATCAGTATACCTCCGGCACGTAAAGGTCGCGCGGGACCGGTCCACGCGCATAGTCGGGGTGATGCACCCGGGCCGGCAGCTTCACGGCGGGAAGATCCACCTCGCAATACGGAAACTGCTGCAGCAGGTGATGGATGCAATTGAGGCGCGCTTTCTTTTTGTCGTCCGCCTCCACTACCCACCAGCGCGCCTCCGGAATATGCGTGCGCTCCAGCATCTCTTCCTTTGCCTTCGTGTAAGCCTCCCACCGCCGCCGGGACTCCAGGTCCATCGGCGACAGTTTCCATTGCTTCAGCGGATCATGGATGCGCATCAGGAAGCGCCGGTACTGCTCGTCATCCGTGATCGAGAACCAGTACTTGATCAGCGTGATGCCGGAACGGGCCAGCATTTTCTCGAACTCCGGAACGCTGCGGAAGAAATCCTGCACCTCCTCCTCGGTGCAAAACCCCATCACCCGCTCGACCCCCGCGCGATTGTACCAGGAGCGATCGAACAGCACGATCTCCCCTGCCGCCGGCAGATGCGGGACATAGCGCTGGAAATACCATTGCGTGCGCTCGCGCTCCGACGGCGCCGGCAGCGCCACCACGCGCGCGACCCGCGGATTGAGACGCTGCGTGATCCGCTTGATGATCCCGCCCTTGCCGGCCGCATCACGTCCCTCGAAGATGACGACGACCTTCATCTTCTGCTCGACCACCCAGTTCTGCAGCTTTACGAGCTCGCGCTGAAGGGCGAACAGCTCTTTGAAATAGACCGCCCTGTCGACCGACTGCGTTCTTGGCTCCTCGACGAGACCGTGCAGCAGCGCCGCCAGCCTGTCGTCGTCCAGTTCCATCTCGAGCTCCTCATCGAAGCTGTCTTCGATGTCGGCCTTGAACCGCGGATCGATGGCGGGTTTGGCGTTGCTCGCGCCGACGGCAGTTTTCCGGCCTGGGCGCCTGCCAGTGGGATTCGCCTTGCTCAAGGTTGCTTGTCCTCCGTGCTCGATCTTCAAGCGATTGATCGCCCGCAGGATGTCGCTGTCGTGTAACGGTCTTGCGACAATCCCTGGAACCCCGTGCGGGGCATATGGGGTCGGCTGACGGAGGTCTCCAGCCCTGTGCAAGACTTGTGGGAATCGGCGCATCGATCGCGTTGCTGTGCCGGATCCCGATGCTATGGTTTCCGCCCTGCCCGCCTTCACCTGCGAGGATCAGACGTGACGACACGCCTACCCGTCGCCGCTATTGCCGCCTTTGCCGAGCGGGCGTTCGTCCGTGTCGGCGTGCCGGAAACCAACGCCCTGAAGGCATCCCGCCTGCTGGTCGAATCGGATCTCGCAGGTCAGGACGGACACGGCATATTCCGGCTGCCGCAGTATATCGGCAACATCCTGTCCGGCAGGGTGGAGCCAGCAGCATCGATCCAGGTCGTCAGCGAGGCTCCGGCTTCCGCGCTGGTCGACGGCGGCAACGGGCTCGGCCATCTGGTGATGGCACGCGCAACCGAACTGGCGATCGAGAAGGCGAAGACGCAGGGCTCGGCGTGGATCGGAGTTCGCCGATCCAACCATGCCGGCGCCGCTTCGATCTGGGCCAGCGCGATGCTGCCGCACGACATGATCGGGATCTACATGGCCGTGGGATCCAACAACTTCATGGCGCCCTGGGGCGGCTACGAACGTCTGCTCGGCACCAATCCGGTCGCAATCGCGGTCCCGGCGATGGACGAGCCGCCGGTCGTGGTCGACATGGCGACGTCGATTGCGGCCAACGGCAAGATCCAGATGGCGCGCCAGCGCGGAGAGATGATCCCGGAAGGTTGGGTGATCGATCGCGACGGCAAGCCGATCACCGATCCGCACAAAATCGATCAAGGCGTGCTGTTGCCGGCCGGCGATTACAAAGGCTATGCGCTCGCTTTGATGATCGGCCTGATCGCGGGAACGCTCAACGAAGCCGCGTTCGGCCGCGAAGCCGACCGCAAGACCGGCCCCAGCAACACCGGGCAGGCCGTTTGCGCCATATCGATCGACCGCTTCGGCGAAGTCGGGGCATTCAAGCGGCGGATCGATACGATCTCCCGCGAATTCCGGAACTCAGGGCGGCTCCCGGGCGTCGAATCCGTCAGGCTGCCGGGCGAGCGCAGTTTCGAGACACGCAGAGAGCGGACGGAGCTTGGCGTGCCGCTGCCGCCGAGCCTGTTGTCCGTCCTCGACAAGCTGGCGTCGGAGCTGGGCATTGAACCTTTGGCGAGATGATCATGCGCCGTGGCCGGACGCCGCTCAGCCTTTGGCCTCGTAGGACATCGCCGGCCTCCCCGTCCAGTCCGGTGGATTGGAGGCTTTCACGCGCCGGGCCTCCTTCACCATTTCCTTGATCGCCCCGCACAGCGGGAGCGACAGTCCGGCCTTGTCCGCCATCTCCGCCACGATCTGCATGTCCTTCAACGCCCAGGTGAACGTGATCCCGTCCCAGTCCTCCAGGGCTGCCGTCCTGCCTGAGCTCATTTGCAGCGCCTCGCGCAATTTCGGCAGCGAGATGCCGGTCGTCTCGGCCAAGCGCCCCGCCTCGATCAGTCCGACGGCGGAAATCCAGAGCATCAGGTTGTTCATGGTCTTGCCGACCTGTCCGTGACCGACGTCACCCAGGTGGACGATATCGGAGCAGAAGCACGAGTAGACGGGCGCGGCCCGTGCGACGACCTCGGGTCTGCCGCCCACCAGCGCCAGCAATGTGCCGTTGTCCGCCGCCCAGCGGCCGCGCGCGATCGGCGCGTCGTAGACATCGAGGCCATTGGCCCGCGCGGCTTCGTCCATCCCCTTGACGGTCTCCGGCGAAGCCGTGGAGGAGATCGCAATGACGCCGCCGGGCTGCATGGCTGCGAGCAATCCGTCCGCCCCCGTCATGACCGCCCGGACCTCGTCGTCGAAGCCGACGCCGATGATGACGAAGCTGCAGGATCGGCCCAGCTCAGCCGGGCTCGAAGCGATCGACGCGCCGGCGGCTTTCGCCAGTTCGCATTGCGCCTGCGAAATATCGCACACGGTGACGCCATAGCCATGCTTCGCCAGATGCTTCAGCATGGCGAGGCCCATGCGCCCCGCACCGACGAGTCCGATCATCTCCTTGCCCGTACCCGTCATACTTGCCTCCCTTCATCGTTTCGTTGCCATGTCCCAGCGTGATAGCCTCGTGATAGCCTCATGCACCGATGCCCGCCATAGCAGGAGCCGCATAATGACCGTCGTCACGCTTGCCCAGGCCGAAGCCATCATCAATGCAATCATCGCCGAGGGGCGCAAACAGAAGCTGCGGCCGCTCAGCGTCGTCGTGGTCGAGCCGGGATGCGTCGTAAAGGCGTTCAAGAAGGAAGACGGCTCGGCGATGATGCGGTTCGAGATGGCGATGGGCAAGGCCTACGCGTCGCTCGCCCTCGGCCGCTCCTCGGATCTGGTGCGCCAGCGAGCCGAGCACCGCCCGATGTTCATGGAGTTCATGATCGGCGCCTCACGCGGCCAGATCTTCCCCGAGGGCGGTGGCCAGTTGATACGCGACGCCGGCGGCGAAGTGATCGGCGCTGTGGGCGTCACCGGCGATACCCAGGACAAGGATGATGAGCTGGCCGCCTACGGAATAAAGGCCGCGGGACTGAAGACGGATGATGACTGCGCTGCGCTCGGAAGCCAGGTCCGCGTGACCCGCGATTGACGGCCCTGTCTGGTACAACCCTCGCGCGTTTCGCGCACGAGCCACGCTGCTTCGGCCGGTTCGCAGGGACGCGGCTAGGGGCCCGGTGTCTCGCATTTGCCGACGAAAAACTCAGCCGCGATACTGGTCGGTAATTGCGGGACGTCGCACTAGGGCCACTTCGCAACCGGGGGCATGCTCGACAGGATGGACTCGACGTTACCCCCGGTCTTCAGGCCGAACACCGTCCCGCGGTCATAGAGCAGGTTGAACTCCACATACCGTCCGCGGCGCACGAGCTGCTCTTCGCGATCGGCCTTGCTCCACGGCATCGACCGGTTCCGGCGGACGATCGCCGGATAGATGGCGCGAAAGGCACCCCCGACGTCCCTGGTGAAGGCGAAGGCAGCCTCCCAGCCGCCTTTCGCGCTCTCCGGCGTCAGATAGTCGTAGAAGATGCCGCCGACGCCTCGCATCTCCTTGCGGTGAGGCAGGTAGAAATACTCGTCGCACCACGCCTTGAAGCGCTGATAATCGGCCACCGCATGCGGCGTGCAGGCCGCCTTCATGGCCGCATGAAAATCAACCGTGTCCTGATCCTCCTGCGTGCGCCGTCTCGCGAGCATCGGCGTGAGATCGGCACCGCCCCCGAACCACCATTTCGTCGTGACCACGTAGCGGGTGTTCATGTGCACCGTCGGCACGTTCGGGTTCAACGGATGCACGATGAGGGAAATGCCGGACGCCCAGAACCGCGGATCGTCCTCCGCGCCGGGGATCTGCTTGCGGAACTCAGGCGCGAATTCGCCATGCACCGTGGACGTGTGAACGCCGGCCTTCTCGAATACGCGGCCGTGCATCAGGCTCATGACGCCGCCGCCTCCGGGAGCGCCGGTATGATCGGTCCTCGACCACGGCGTGCGGACGAAGCGTCCGGCAGGCTGTTCCGCACCGGGGGCGTCTGCCGGCAGATCCGCTTCGATCGCCTCGAGTGCCGTGCAGATATCGTCGCGCAGCGTCTCGAACCAGGCCGTTGCCGAGGCCTTCCGTGTCTCAACCTTCCCATCGTCCGGCAACGCGCCGTCTCCTTGCTCCAGCCTGCTGCGGCACGTTATGGCCTTCGCCACGCCCAGGCTGATTGATCAGCGTCAAGCTTTCCGGCGATGTCAGCCGACGGCCGCCGGCAGTGCCCACGACATCTGCTCGTTGCCCGGCGTGTAGGCCATGCCCATCGTCTCCGGATTGCGATTGACCAGCGGCCGGGCATACTGCGGATGCCGCATGCTGCGGACTTCGTGCTCGAGCCTGGTCAGCACCCGGCCCGTATCGGGATCGACGATATCGGTGAAGCGATATTCGTGCTGATTGGTCTCGCGGCTGATCAGCCCGCGCGGCAGCAGCGCGCGATAGGGCATCGAGAAATTGGCGAGATAGACCGCCACATGATAGCCGTCGAACGCCGGATGCGGGCCATCCGTCTCGCGGAATACGAGTGACTGGTCTGTCCCGATCGACACCACCGCCGCCTTGCCTTCGGCGCCGGCATCGACCCCGGTCGGCACCGAAAATATCTCGGCGTAGAATCTCGCGATGCCTTCCGCCGTGCCGCGCTCGACCTCAAGTTCGACATACGGCATGCCGAGCATCATCTTGCCGAACCTGGGCCCCGGTTCGAAACAACGAATCCGGTTGCCCCACGGCGAAATCGTCTCGACGCATTCGTTGAGTTCGCGAAAGGCGAACCGGGTCCCCTCCAACGGCTTGCTCACGGCCTTCAGCCGTTGCAGCAGACTTTCGCGTCCGGGCATTACCAGCGCCGTATGGCCATGCAGCACCTGCGCCCTGCCGGTCGGCAGGTGGAACTGGCAGCGCCCGACGTTGGCCCACATGTTCGTAACACTGACGACCTGATACGGATCGCGGGTGAGACCGAGTCCGGCGATATAGTAAAGCGTCCCCAGCCGCTGGTCTGGAATCTCGGTGTTCACGTGCTCCAGGCTGACGATGTTGCCGACATCTTCGGCCGCGCGATCGTACTTGGACGCCTCTTGTGCCATTGCCTTTGTCCCTGGTTCGCAATCCTTATCGGTATCGGACGAGTTGGCGATCCTAGCATGGTGCACGTGCTGGGGCATCACGTCTCGAGCTGACGCTCGCTATCCAGGCAGATCGTCAGACGACTGCACGCAAATCGCACAGCGCACCAGCGTCATCTTCAAGCCAAGCGTGCGCCGTAAAACAATCTATCCAGTTGATAGTAAAAAACAAAGAATAAGCCATGCCACGCTGGCACGGAGTTTGCTCCACTTGTCCTCATAGGTTTCATGAGATACTGGCAAGGGCAATAAGCGCAAGTTGCGCCGACGGTCCTTGAGACCAGCGCGGGACGACGGCAAGTCAATGCCGGCCGTCCCGCACCAATTCCCGTGGTCCCGGGGTCTGCCGAGGGGCCGGCGGACATGAGAGTGGCGGGAAGCGGGTCCGCTACAAGGCGCTCGAAGCATGAGGGGGATCGGCCATGAGGAGACCTTTGCCGCCGTTTACGGTCCGGCCACTGAAACGCACCCTGGTGCGGAAATCGATCGATCAGTCGACCATGATCACGCTCGCCCGGCTTGTATCACCGCCTTCGATCAAAGCGAGCCGCAAGCCGGTCCGCGCCACCGGCGGAAGACCCGCACCAGCGTTGAAGGTGCTGTCCCGCCAGCAGCTTCAGTAACGAACGCGGTCCCTCTGCAGGACCTGCCGGCAACTATGCCGGCTCTCGGAGTGGTCTATTTTCACGCATGACAATAGCCAAACATCCTGCGCGTCCGCTGCCGGGGAATACGCCGCATTTGACGCTGCCGGTCCGCGTGGGCGAGTGTATGCTCGCCGAAATCAAGCAAAGGAACCGTCTCACCCATGCAGTTCGAGAACAGCTTTAGTGTGCCGCTGCCTCCCGACGAGGCCTGGAAGGTGCTGCTCGATGTGCCGCGCATTGCGCCGTGTCTGCCAGGCGCAGAGCTGACCGAGACCGTGGGACCGGACAAATACAAGGGCCGCGCCGGTGTAAAGGTCGGACCCGTCAATCTCTTCTTCGCCGGCGAGGCTGAGATCATCAACCGGGACGATGCTGCCCATACCGCCCAGGTGAAGGCCCGGGGCAACGACACCAAGGGACGTGGTCAGGCCAGCGCGATGGTCAACTTTTCCCTCCAGC
>JBFWYV010000036.1:0-24931 GCA_050186055.1 Hyphomicrobiaceae bacterium
TTGAAAGATGAGAAAAACTGAGCACAAGCGTCCGCACAGGACGAAGCCAGGCCGGTCGCGCGCCAGAGCGAAGACCAACTACTGGTCCGGCGCCGTCACGCAATCGAGCGACGCACTCGATCTGGAGGCCGACGTATTCACCTGGAAGGATCCGGCGCGGATCGCCCGCTCTCTCAAGAAATCGGCCGAAGCCAGCGACCGCAGGAAAGCATCGCCGTTCCAATCCGCGATGTCGATGTTGACTTTCTTCATCAACCGTGCGGGTCACTCCCTCCCCGATCAGCGCCGCCAGGTTCTTGAGAAGGCCAAGGTTGAGCTGCGCCGGCAGTTCGGCCGCGCATGACGTTCCTGTAGCGCCGTGCGCTCACGAGCGATCTTTACCGGCCGTCGCTTCCGTGGGCACTGGGCGCCGTAGCGCTGCGAGCGGCATCGGCCGTCTTCAGGAGCTTGACGACCTCCGCATCGCCGATCTGATGAAAATCCCGGTAGTGGAACCCGATCGCGAGAAACGGGTCCGGTTTCATCAGGCAGATCAGCTCGTCGACCAGCGGCCGCAGCAGGCGCAGCGTCTCGTCGGGCGCAACGGGAACAGCCAGAATGAGCCGTTTCGGATTTTTCCGGCCCAACGCGGCTATTGCTGCACGAACGCTGGCGCCTGTGGCAATGCCGTCGTCCACCAGGATCAAGGTCCGCCCTTCCAGTGGCGGGCTCGATTTGCCCGCGAGGTACACATTGCGGCGACGTGCGATTTCGGCGAGCTCGATTTCGGCCTGCGTCTCGATCTCGGCGCGTGTCAGGCCCGTCTGCTCCATGACGTCGTCGTTGAAGACGATCTCCTGCGCACCTCCATCGACGACCGCCGCGGCCGCCAGCTCGCGCTGGAACGGCACGCCGATCTTGCGCACGAAAACGAGATCCAGGGGCAGGGAATGCGCCAGCGCGATTTCCAGCCCGACCGGAATTCCGCCGCGAGGCATGGCCAGCACGATGGCATCCGTGAGATCACGGCCCTTCAACGTCCTGGACAGGGCCTTGCCGGCCTCCGCGCGGTCGGCAAAGCGGCCGGATGCGCTCATGCCCGTGTCCTTTCCGTGTGCCAGCCGATCCGATCGCCGGCGCGAGTGCGGCAATCTTCCGTATGCCGTCTGCCGTACAGTTCAACATTGATCCCCGTCAACGTTGCAGCCGGCCTGGATCGGCCTCAGCAACGGTCGCTGCCCACCCGCAGCGTTACATGCCTAATGGCCGGGTCTTCGGGTTCGTTCCCGACGGTAAATCCCAGCTCCCGGCACATTTGCAGCATCGTCGTGTTTTCAGGCAGCACAGACCCGTACAGCTCTGCGAGGTTGGTGGCGCGTGCGTAATCAATGAGATGGTTCATGAGCAGCCATCCCAGGCCACGGCCCTTCAGGTCGGAGCGCACGAGCACGCCGAATTCCGCTTTCTCATAATCGGGATCTGCTGCGAAGCGGGAGACGCCCAGCAGTTCGCCGGAGCCTTCCGCGAGGGCGACGAACGCCATCTCGCGAGCGTAGTCGATCTGTGTGAGCCGGGCCAGATGCCTGTGCGACAGGTGTTTCATCGGCGCAAACAGCCGCAGCCGCAGGTCCTCCGCGGTGACCTTGCTCAAAAAGAGCGCATAGAGATGTTCGTCGTCGGGCCTGATCGGCCTGATGCGGACGCCGCCGATGCCGCTGGCGAACCGCAGCGCTTCCCACGCCGAAGGATACGGCTTGATCACCAGCGGTGTACGCGGCTCGACCTTCTCGTCCGCGATCCTGACCCTGGCGTCGAGCGCGATCACGCAGTCGTCGTCGGCGAGGAGCGGGTTGATATCGATTTCGCGGATCTCCGGATGCCGGCAGACGAGCGCGCTGAGCTGAACCAGCGTCTGCGCGATGGCATCGATGTCCGCAGGCTTGCGGTCGCGATAGCCCGCGAGCAGACGGGAAATGCGTGTCCGCTCGATCAGGTCGCGCGCCAGCTTCTGGTCGAGCGGCGGAATGCCGAGCGACGTATCGGCGACCACTTCGACGGACGTGCCGCCGGCCCCGAACATGATGAGCGGGCCGAACGTCGGATCGACCGACATGCCCGCCAGCAGTTCGTGGGCTTTCGGGCGCACGATCATGGGCGAAAGCGTGAAGCCCGAAATCCGCGCTTCCGGCTTCGCAGCGCGAACGCGTTCGAGCATCTCATGCGCGGCCTGCTCGGCAGCCTCGGGTGTGCGCAGATCGAGCCGGACGCCGCCGACGTCGGATTTGTGGGTGATGTCGTCCGACAGGATTTTCAGGACGACTGCCGCGTGCTGATTGAGCAGCACGCCGGCCGTCCTGGCGGCCGCTGCGGGATCTGGCGCCACCATGCTGGGCGCAACCCGGATTCCGTAGGCCTGGAGCAGATCCTTGCCTTCCACCTCGGAGAGGATCTGCCGCCCACTGACGAGCGCCCGGCTGATCACGGCTTGCGTCGCCCTTTCGTCCGCTGCCGTTTCCGCGCTGCTGGCGGGCGGCGTCCGCATCAGTTCGTCTTGGGCGCGCGTATAGAGGGCGAGTTGCATGAAGCCGCGCACTGCGGCACGCGGTGTTTCGAATGATGGGATGCTTGCAGCCGCGAAGAGGCGTCGCGATTCGGCGGCCGCGGCCTCACCGAGCCAGTTCGTAACCATCGGCTTCCGTGTCGGCTTGTCGCGGTACGTCGAGATGACCCGTTTTGCGACTTCGGTGCTTGATGCCAGGGCGGTCGGACAGTTGATCGCGAGAACCGCATCGCAGTTCGCATCGTCCAGCACGAGCTCCAGCGCATCGGCATAACGGTCCGGCCCCGCATCGCCGATGACGTCGACGGGGTTTCCTTTCGACCACGCCGGAGGCAGTACGGCGTTCAGCTTGTCGCGCGTCGGACCGGAAAGCTCAGCCAGGATCCCGCCCATATCGGCCAGGTGGTCGGCTGCCAGCACGCCGGCCCCCCCGCCGTTGGTCAGTACCAGCAGCCGGTCGCCGCCGAGATGCGGGCTTCGCGACAGCATTTCGGCGGCATCGAACAGCTCCGACAGCGCATGGACGCGAAGCAGGCCGGCCCGCCGGAATGCGGCGTCATAAGCGGCATCGAGGCCGGCAAGGCGGCCCGTGTGGGAGGCTGCGGCCCGGGCCGCGGACGCATGCCGTCCGGCCTTGATCACGATCACCGGCTTGGTGCGGGCAGCCCTGCGGGCGGCGGACATGAACTTGGCCGCGTTGGTGACGGCTTCCATGTAGAGAAGTATCGCCCGGCTCTGCGTATCGCCGGCGAGATAATCGAGCATATCCCCGAAGTCGACGTCCGCCATGTCGCCGAGCGATACGACATGCGAGAAGCCGACGTCGTTGCTGCTGGCCCAATCGATCACCGCAGTGATCAACGCGCCCGACTGGGACAGAAATGCGAGATCTCCGGCCAGCGCGGGGCAATGCGCGAAACTGGCATTGAGCCCGAGCTGCGGCAGCATGAGGCCGATGCAATTCGGCCCCAGAACGCGCAGGAGCGCCGGCCGGCCCGCCTCGAGCATATGCTGTGTCGTCTCGCGATCGAGTCCGGCGGTGATCACGGTTGCTGCATGGCAGCCGGAAGCGGCGAGCTCAGCCACGATGCCGGGCACGGTTGCCGGCGGTGTGGCTATAACAGCCAGATCGGGGGCGACGGGTAGCTGCGAGACATAAGCGACGCACTGGCGGCCAAGTATGTCCGTGTACTTTGGATTTATGAAATGGACCGGACCCGGGAAGCCCGGCGACAGCAGGTTTCGAGCGACAGTGCCGCCGACTGTGCCCTCTTTGGGCGAGGCGCCAATCAAGGCCACTGATCGCGGTGCGAGCAACGCATTCAAATTTCGCACCGTCATGTCACGTTACGCCTTGTTTGGGTCCAAAGCCATGAGCGATGCCGGCGATGGTTTAATGTTTATGGAACGGATCATCGTTGTGCCGACGAGTTTCTTGTGCGGTGTTGCCTGTTTTAACGGTTCCCGTCGGTGGACGGCGTCTCTCCCGACGTCGGTCGAAGCGACAGCATGACAGCACATGTTCTAAACGACAGTGTCGGGCTTTGATATCCGACAAATGTGGTTGGAGTTCCGGCGTTTTCCAGACGGGACAATGGCCGGCGTCCGGAAGCTGAAGGCTCAGTCCGTGAGATGCCGCTCGATCAGCTCGGCCACCGCATCGGACTTCTCGTAGGCGACCATATGCGCGGCATCCGGCACGATAACGCTGCGCGAGCCTTTGATTGCATTGCAAAATTCATCGGCATAGATCGGCGGGACGAACTGGTCCTCCGCGCCGGACACAATGAGTGTCCGGGCCGAGACGCGATGCAGCCGGCGGCCCAGGCCCTTGTCCGGGATCGGCCAGATGAACTTCGCAACCGTCGTCATCGCCTGGACCAGCGATACCGCCTGCTCCACCGGGTCATTGGGCAGTCCGGCCGGATCGGCGAGCGCGCCGGACGGCTTTCCGTCCTTCCAGAGGATTGTATCGATAGTCGCATAAGGCCGCGCAAACAGGTCCTCGACCGGATGGTCGTCGCGCCAGAGCCCGAACGGCGAGATCAGCACCAGCCGCTCCACGCGATTCGGCACATGGGCCGCGAGCTCCGCCGCGATCATGGCGCCGAATGAGTGACCGACCAGCCGCACCCGGTCGAGACCAAGCGCCTCCAGAAGATCGTCGTAATGCAGAGCCAGATCGTGGACGTCGCGGATCTCGTCCAGCTCGTCGACGTCGTTGAAGCCCGGCGCGATAGGAGCGATGACCTCGTGATGTCTGCTCAATGCGGCGATCGCTTCGTCATTGCGCCGGACGCCATGCGGTCCGTGCAGCCAAATCACGGCAGGTCCGCTGCCGGAACGCCGGACCTCGACATTCAGTCCCGTCGCCAGCTTCACGATGTCCGTCCGCACGTCCGCCGTCCCGCCCGTCATGAGCCTCACCTATTCCGCTGCCGGCGCCAATGGCGCAGGCTTTTGCAACTGGGGCAGCGTGTCCTTCGGCCACCAGTGGTCCTCGTGCTCGTTGAACCGGTGACGGAGCTTCGGCATCACCTCCCGCGCGAACCGCTCGGTATTGTAGAGAGTGGTTTCGTGGCTCATGTTGCCGAAGTGCATGAGCAGCATCACGTGGCCGACTTTCATACGGTCGGCCATGTCGTTCAGCCGGTCCACGATGGTGGCTGGACTGCCCGCAACCACGCAGCCGCGGTCGACGATCTCCTTCCACGACATCGTCTTGCCTTGAACCTGCTTGGCAGATTCCCGCACGGTGCTCTGCACGCCTTTCCGGATGGTGGCGACGCTGGCATAGCCGGGCGGGCCGATGAAGCCCGGGTGAAGGTGGAAGCAGCGATTGTAGAAATATTGCGCCGGCTCGGCATAGAGCCGCTCGGCCTCCGCATCGCTCTCCGCCACGCCGACGAATTGCAGGAACCCGGCGCGATAGGGATTGAACGGCTTGCCCATCTCCTGCACCCGCTCCCAATAGCCGTCGATCACCTTGGTGCCGGCCATATACCCGAAGTAGGTGAGATAGGCGTAGAGGAAGTCGTGCTTGATGCAGAAGTCCCAGGTCTCGATGCTCCCGCCGCCCGGGATCCATACCGGCGGCCGCGGCGTCTGGATCGGCACCGGCCACGGGTTCACGTACCGGAGCTGCGTATACTTGCCGTTGAAGGCGAACGGCCGGCGTTCATTCCAGGCGCGGACGATCAACTCGACCCCCTCGTAGTACTTGTCGCGCAGCGTCGCCGGATTGGCGCCATAGCAGTAGGTGGTGTCCATCGCGGTGCCGACCGGGAAGCCGGCGACCAGCCGCCCGCCCGACATCACGTCGAGCATCGCCATTTCCTCTGCCACCCGCGTCGGCGGATTGTAGAGCGCGATGGAATTGCCCAGGACGACCAGCTTGGCGCGCGACGTGCGGCGCGCCAGCGACGCCGCGATCAGGTTCGGCGACGGCATCAGTCCGTAGCCGTTCTGATGGTGCTCGTTGCAGCAGATGCCGTCGAAGCCCATTTGCTCGGCGAACTCGAGCTGATCGAGATAATCGTTGTAGACCTGATGTCCCCTGACGGGATCGTAGAGTTCGGCCGCCGGCGGATCGACCCACACCGAACGGTATCGCTGCTGGAAGTCGTCCGGCAGGTACGGATACGGCATCAGATGGAACCAGTGGAATTTCATCGTCGCTTCCCTTCGCCGGGCTGCCGGGCCGAATTGGACTCCGTGAAGACGCAGTGCAGGATCTGCGGCTTTCGGCCAATGTTTTTGTCGGGCGGCGCGGCCGTCAACGCCTGTCGCCTGCAGTTCAGTTGTTCCCGCTCAATAGACGCTGGGTACGAACCCGCCATCGACGCGGATGACCGCACCCGTTACATATGACGCCCCGGTTCCGGCCAGGAATGTGACGACTTCCGCGAACTCTTCAGGCGTGCCGTAGCGGCCTGCCGGAATGAGAGCCGAGCTGGCCTCGGCAATGGCTTCCGGTGTCTTGCCTTCCTGCTTTGCCTTGTGCGCGTCGAAGAACTTGAGCCGGTCGGTGGCAATCCGCCCCGGCAGCACGATATTGGCCGTCACCCTATCGCGCGCGACTTCGCGCGCCAGCGTCTTCGACCAGCCGACCAGCGACGATCTCAGCGCATTCGACATCGCCAGCCCCGGGATCGGCGCCACGACGCCGGTCGACGTGATCGTGACGATGCGTCCCCATTTGCGCTCCCGCATGCCGGGAAGCACCCGGTCCGTCGTGCCGATCAGCGAGAGGATCATGGTCTCGAAATTGCTGCGCCACAGCTCCAGCGGCTGGCCGGCCGCGGTTGTCGGCGGCGGGCCGCCGGTATTGTTGATGAGGATATCGATCGCCCCGAGCTGGGCCTCGATCGCGCCGATGCGGGCGTCGATCGCGCCGAGGTCCGAAAGGTCCCACGTGACGGGCATCGCTTTGCTGCCGCTGCCGGCGAGGCTGCCGGCCACGTCCTTGAGCTTGTCTGTGCTTCGGGCTGCGACGGCCACATTCGCGCCCTCGCGTGCCAGCGCGACCGCAACGGCCTTGCCGAGCCCGCCGCTGGCTCCGAGCACCAGTGCCGTCTTCCCCTTGATTCCGAGATCCATCCGCTTCTCCTCTTGGACTGTTCGCGGTGCGCCGGCCCTCTAATTCGGCCGTATCTTAACCACTTGCTCTCGCGATGGCATCCTGGCCGGCTTGACCAGCAGGAGCAGCATCCCGATCGTCATCGCCACGACCATAAGGAACAGGAATACGTTCGAGTACGCCGCGATTGCCGCCTGACGTGTCACTTCCTCGTTGAGCGCGACGAGGCCGCGCGGTCTCAGGGGGCTCCACCTGAAATAGGCGGCGCCGTCGTGCAGCATGCGATTGAACGGCGTGATGTGCTCGCCGATCATCGCGTGCATCGTCTGCGTCCCGCGAACGAGGAGGAACGTCGCCACCGAGACGCCGATGGCCTGGCCCGTATACCGGATCAGGTTGAGGAATCCGCTTGCTTCCGTTCTCAGGTCCGCCGGCAGTGTGGTGAACGCGATCACGTTGAGCGGCACGAACACGAGCCCCAGCCCGACGCCCTGCATGATCGTCGTCGAGCCCAGCGTGAACGGCGTGATATCCGGTGTCCAGCCGGACATCATCCACAGCGATGTCGTGACCAGCGAGACGCCTGTCAGCACCAGCAGCCGTGGATCGACGAGGTTGGAGACGCGGCCGACGATCAGCATTCCAATCATCGTCCCGATCCCGCGCGGTGCCAGCATCATGCCGGCCTCGAGCACGGGATAGCCCATCATGTTCTGCAGGTAGAGCGCCACCAGCGCCGTCGTCGACAGCAGCACCACGCCGACCATGAACAGCATCACGAAGCTTGCCACATAGTTGCGGTCGACGAAAATGCGCGGCGAAACCAGCGGTCGCCTCGCCGTCATCAGATGGACGACGAAGAGATAGAGGCCGAGGCAGCCGATCACCAGGGCGGCGATGATCTCGGTGGAATTGAACCAGTCCTGCTGGTTGCCGCGATCGAGCATGAGCTGGATCGCGCCGATTGCGACCCCGATCGTGGCGAACCCGATCCAGTCGAACGGAGGCGCTTCCCGGTTCCGGTCGTCATCCAGCAGGAGCCACAGGCTGGTCATTGCCAGCAGCCCGACCGGGACATTGAGATAGAAGATGTAGCGCCAGTGATAGGCCTCGGTGATGTAGCCGCCGATCGTCGGCCCGACCACCGGCCCCACCATCACGCCGACCCCCCACAGCGACAGGGCGGAACCGCGCTGTTCGATGGGATAGATGTCCAGCAGGGTCGACTGCGACAGGGGTATCAGCGCGGCCCCGAACGCGCCCTGCATGAGACGAAAGATGACGATCTGCGTCAGCGACGTCGCCATGCCCGACAGCATCGATGACACGGTGAAGCCGGCCATCGTGATGAGGAACAGGTTGCGCCGGCCGAATCTCCGGGCGAGCCAGCCGACCGGAGCCGTCATGATCGCCGCCATCACGACGTACGATGACAGCACCCATGTGATCTGGTCGGGTCCGGCCGAAAGCGACGAGCGCATGTAGGGCAGCGCCATGGTCGCGTTGGTCGTATCGAGCGCCTGCATCAGCGTGGCGATCATGACGCACACGGTGATCATCGTCCGGCGTCCGGCAGACATCGCAATGGTCGGCTCGGACATCGCGCTCATCGCGGGCGCACCGGAAAGAGCAGATCCGCGAGCGAGCGGCGGTGGCGCGTATCTATGCTGACCACGGCGCTCATTCCGGCTCTGAGCGCAGGATCGCCATCGCCGGTCTCGACCAGAATGCGGACCGGCACGCGCTGGGTGATCTTGACCCAGTTCCCGCTCGCATTCTGCGACGGAAGGATGGAGAATTCGGCACCTGAGGCCGGGCTGATGGTCTCGACCCGTCCTTTCCATGTCTTGCCGGGATAGGTGTCGATGGTCACGCTGACCGCGTTGCCCGGCCTGACATGCGTGAGGTCGGTCTCCTTGACGTTGGCCTCCACCCACACGTCGTGATTGGCCACCAGCGCCACCGCGCCGGTGTTGGTCAGCGCCGCGGTCGGCGCCACCAGGAACACGCCGGGTTGCAGCGATTCCACCTTCGTGACGACGCCATCGAAGGGCGCCCGCACGACGGATTGGTCGAGCTGGCGCTGGGCTTCATCGACGAGGGATTTGGACTGCAGATACTGGGGGTGGCTTTCGACGGCGACATCGATATCGCCTCCGAGCTTCGCAAGCTGCACCAGTGCTTCCTGGCGCAGGGCATCGAGCGTACGCTGGGCGGCGAGCAGGGCAAATCGAGCCTGATCGTAGATCGCCTGGCTGACGGTCTTGTTGGTGATCAATTGCTCGAGCCGCCTGTGATTGGCCGTCGCCAGGTCGACCTGCGCCTGTTGGGCGGCGATGGCGCTCATCAGCCGCCGGTGGTCGAGCTTCATGGCCTTGATCTGCAGCGCCGACTGGGACAGTTGCGCGCGCGCGTTCTGCAACGCGATTTCGAATGGGCGTGACCTCAGCCTGAACAGGATATCGCCTTTTCTGACCCTCTGCCCCTCGTTGACCTCGACGCGTTCGACAATGCCCGAAACGTCCGTCGTCACCATCAGTTTCGGCGCCCGCACGTAGGCATCGTCGACGCTGACGTAGCGGCCGCCGGCAAGCCACAGCCATCCTGAGACCAGCACGGTGCCGATTATGCCCCCTAACATCAGGATGCCGCGTACCGGCAACTCACCGCGCCGCGCCATGGTGAGAAGACCGGGCAGCCTTTTTCGGGCGCGCAGCAAGGCCTGGATGGGAATCGGCCGGCTCATCCCTGCCTTTCCATGCTGCTGCGCCCGGGACCGGGCCCTGTGCCGCGCGGTCTGATGATGCCTTGCCTGTCGGAGAAAGCCGATGCGAGACGGCGTTTCATTGCCACCCGTCGGGCGCTCGCGGAATGCCGGGCCGGGACATGGAGCCCGTGAATTAATCGGGTTTTCGCCATCACGGAAACAACAATAGCGGCGGAAAAATCAGAATGACAGCCCGACTGTGAGCAATCTCAGCCGGGAGATGCGTGGGGCAGATCAGATCACCAGTCTTGAGGGCTCCGCAAGTGGGTCCATAACGGCAGAGATAAAATCCGTTATCGCCTCACCCCCGCCGCGCCAGATGCGGGAACTGCTCGGTCAGCAGTGACCCTGGATAATAGGTCGGCTTGAACGGCGGCTGCAATTTCAGCAATTGATACCAGTGCGCGATTGCCGGCCGATCCGTCCACATGGTCGCGAGGCCCAGATCCTCCATCCGCACGATGACGGGCATCACGGCGATGTCGGGAAGCGTGATGGACTTGCCCATCAGCCATGGACCGCCGCTTTCGGCAATCCAGTCGTCCATTCTTGCCAGTGTACGGCCAAGGCGGTCCAGCGCCTGGTCCATGTCGCGTTTCGGAAACCCTGTGCGGCCCATCGCATGCATGAACTCCTTACGCAGCGGCTTTGAATCCGCAAAGGCGTTGAATTCCGCCTCCGTCATGCGCTGAAAGCGAGGCAGGAAGGCGAGGTTGAAGGTCGGCACCCTGATCGCTGCGGCGGGCACTTCGTCGATGAAACGCAGCATGCTGCGCATGCGCGCGATTTCAGCAAGTCCGTTCGGACGCAGCGGCGCGTCGTCGGGGAATGCCTCATCGAGATATTCGATGATCACCGCGGAATCGATGACCGCCTGGCCGTCGTGGACGAGGGAAGGGACCACGCCGTTTGGATTGATCTCCAGATAATCGGGTTTGAGCTGGTCGCCCTCCAGCAGGTTCAGTTTGTGTTCCTCGAACGCGAGCCCCTTGGCATTGAGGACGTAACGGACGCGCTGGCTGCACGTCGACTGCGGCGCATTGTAGAGCACGAGCTTGGGCATGCCGGCCTCCCCGTTCCATCAACGGGGCCACTGTGCACGTTTGTCCCCGGAGTGTCACCGGGCCCGCGGCATCAGCTCGCTTTTCCCATCATGATGCCGACCAGACGGAGAAAGCTGTCAGGCCCGGTGTAGCCGGCGATGCGGTCGACCTCGCGGCCATGCTGCATGAGCACGACGGTGGGAGCGATGGTGATCCCTGCAGCGAGCCCCATGCGGCTTTCATCGGAATAGGTGAGGTTGACGAAGCGGAGCGGCGCGGAGCGGCTGGTGTCGGAGGCGGCGTAAAGGGGCAGCACGTCGCGCCGGAATACCTCGCAGTAGACGCAGCCGTCAGCCTCGAAGACGATGAGCTCATATCCGCCCGTCGACAGCCTGCCGCCGGCCGCGTCCCGGCCGCCATGGCTGGATGAGGCCGGCAACATCGCCATCGCGGCGGAAATCATGGCTGTGGCAAGCCTGCGCATCATTAATACTCATCCGGCTTTCGCGGCCGTCAACCCGAGGCCGCGATCCGGCATTTGGGCCGGATGTGCCAGCAAGAGCAAAGCGCGTGCCATGTGGCGCCACCGTGGGCGCCGGCACTGAGCGTTGGTTAGCCGGCGGGCCCGGCCAGTTCAGCTACTTGCACGACAGCCTGACTGTATTGGGCGGCGATGCCATCGCAGTCAGGTCTCCGCCGCCTCCGAACGCGGCCTGCAAGCGCTTCTGTTCGGGCGTCATCTCCGGATGTCCAAGTGTCTGCGTGCAGCCGGCAGGCGCACCGACGAGCCGCACCGGTGACTTCGTCGCCAGTTCGAACCAGATGAAAATCGAGGTGTCGCGAACCGTGAACGTGAATCCTTTCGTATGCGGCGGGACCGGCTCGGCGAGCGGTAACGTAAACGACAGCGTCAGCAGCTTTTGCTTGCCAGTCTTGGATTTCGCCTGTGGCGCAGGTGCTGGTCCATTGCTGTCGTTAATGATCATCATGCCGCTTTCGGGCGCGTCGTCGTTGTCGACTTCGGCCATCTTCATCGATGCGTCGGTTGGCGTGCCGAACTTGACGGGATGCCCGCCGAGCGACGCCTCGGTGAAATAGTCGAACTCTTTGAGGCCATCGATATTGATCTTGGTCAGTTCGGCCAGTTCGGCCGAGCTCAACGTGCCGTCGCCGTTCTTGTCGAGGCCTTCCGTGGCGCCCTGGGTGTAGTAGGCGTCGAAAATCCAGGTGTGGCGCAGGGCGACGATTGCGCCATGTTTGAAGATCACCTCGGATCTGGACTTCACCCATGCGTGCGGATGGGCCCATGCGATCCCGGCGGCGCCGGCAACGGCTGCCGCAAGGCCGACTGCGATGAACCACCGTGATATGCGCCGGAGGATTGTGCCCGGCATCGTTGTCAGCATGGCGGCCTCCTGGGAGCCTGTCCGGATGGCGTCGCTGGATCGCGTGCTGCTGCAAGCATGCGGATCTCGTCTCGCTGCCGAGGCAACATCCGAATTTGGGCAGAACCGCGATAGCGCGTCCGGCGGAAAACGGGTCGCCTATCTCCGGGTCAGGTTGAGGTGGATATCGGCGGCCCCGCCGCCGAGCGCCGAGATCGACACTTTTTGCTTCGATTGGCTGAAGTCCAGCGACATTTTTCCCGAGACGTTCCCGGAAAAGTCGATGTGCATCGTGCTGGAGCCGGCCTCGCCTTTCATTGTGCCGGCAGCATTGTAGGTGCGCTCCTCCCAGGTGCCGGAGACCCGGCCGCCGCTGTAGACCAGGGCAGCGCGCATCTCGATCTTGTAGCTGGTGGATGCACAGCGGATCGCGAGCCCCAGGCCGCTGCCGCCGTCCTTGGAATTGTAGTAGGCCCGGCAGACGAGGCGCTCGTTCCGGTCGCCCTCGAAGTTCACCCGACCCGATCCGGCCCATGCCCCGTCGAGCGTGCTGAACGGCGACGCACTGGCCGCTACGGATGGCCACAGCAGGACCGAGAACGCAGCCGCGGCCATGCTCCGCCGCCCAGGGCCAGCCGGCGCTAAACTCAAGAAATGTCGCAGTCGTCTCAAGGCCAACTCCATGAGATGAACAGCCGCATCGGAAGCCCTGCGGGCAACCCCTCGGATCCCTCTCCTCGCTACCATCAAAACACCGGATATTGGCATCAACGAGGGCATAAGCAGTCTCACACATAGGCCGTCGGGAGGCGACCGACAAATCCATCCCGCAACTGCAGCGAGTGGGCAGTGCACAATGGTGCGCCGATGCAACACAAATGTGAACACGGTCCATTTCCTTTAGGACTGGCAATGCTTTGACCTGAACCCTATTTCTGTGTCGTTAAGGTCGTGTCAGGTGCCGCCGGTCACGATCGCCCTGGTCGTTTCAAGTGTATTGCGTACTCTGGAGGTCAATTGTGCGTTATCCGGTCGGTTGCGTATTAGCTGCCCTCGCTGGTTTGTCGTCGCCTGTCCTGGCGGAGCCGTCCGCCACCCCTGAGCCGGCATCGATATCTGCCGGCGAGCAGACCGGCGGACCGGCCTCACCCGGACCCGGATCGGCCCCGGTGGCTGCGGTGCCGACTGGAGCTGCGACCGGGTCCGCAGCCCGGACGCCGCCCTTGGAGCCCGAGGCCAAGCCGGAGGTGCTGCCGCTCGAGCCGACGCTGGTGGCCAGGATAGATCTCGCCAACCAGCGCATGTCGGTCACCATCGACGGCAAGACGGTGCATAGCTGGAAGATCTCATCCGGCGTGACCGACTACGAGACGCCGACCGGCACGTTCACGCCGGACTGGATGGCGAAGATGTGGTACTCGCGGACCTACGATGGCGCGCCGATGCCGCACGCCGTGTTCTTCAAGGACGGCGCTGCGGTTCACGCTGCCCCGTCGTCGCGGCGCCTCGGCCGCCCGGCTTCCCACGGCTGCGTAAGGCTGGCGCCCGCCAATGCGCGTACGTTCTACAATCTGGTTTCAAGCCATGGGCTCAAACGCACGCGCATCATAGTGGCCGGCAGGGCGCCTGCCGTCCGTCCGCCCGAGATGGCGGCGCGCGCGCCCTACGATCGGTACTCCCGCTACGGTTCGCGCACGTACGAATATCTGCCGCCCGCCTATTCCGGCGCGGTGTGGGGCTATGGCGAGCCGCGATACTACGACGAGAGGTCCCGCCGCCGGCCCGTCCGCTTGCCCTATTGGAGCCGATACTGAGGATCGGCGTGCGTCGGGGCGCGTGCCCGTCGGCATGCTGACGGCTTGCCATGACGGCAAGCATTGGACTGGAGGGCATGACATGCTAGGCGTGGGCCGGCGAGGAGCCATAAACCCGCCGCACCAATGGAAGAATTGGACGTACCCGGAACGGAGATACGCGATCTTATGCTGAGCAGATCAAGCCGGTCCGGCAGCCCTGGACCGCACGAAGAGAATGCCAAATACAAGGTCGAGGCAGTCGCCCGCGCTGCGGTGCTGCTGGAGGCGCTGCGCGCCTCGCGCGGTCCGATGACCGTTGTCGAGCTGGCCATGGCGACGGGCTTCTCGGCCCCGGTCGTGGAGGCAACGCTGGCGACGCTCGAGCGGCCGCGCCTCGTCGCGTCCTCGCGTGAAAACGGCGAGGCATCGATGTACGTCGGCTATCGCCTGGGGCTCGCCTGGTTGCAGCTCGCCGACATAAAGCGCCAGCAACTCGACATTCGCGAGGTCGCGCAGCCGGTGTTGCGCAGGGTGCGCGACGTCGTCAACGAGACGGTGTCGGTCGGCGTTCGTATCGGACCACGGCGCGTCAATCTCGATTATGCCGAAGGCCAGCACGAGGTGCGCCGCATCACGCAGTCCGGCTTCCATGCTCCGCTGCATGTCGGCGCCGCCGGACGTGTCCTGCTGTCCGGTCTCGACGACCGTGAGATCGCCGATTATCTGAGTTCCGCCGATCTGCGCGTGCCTGCTTCGACGTCGCGGGTTTCACGGCAGAAGCTCGCTGCCGAAATCGAACAGGTTCGCAACAATGGCTATGCGATCATTTCCGGCGAGGTGACCACGGATACGGCCGCTGTGTCGGCGCCGATCCGCAACCATGTCGGTGAGGTTGTCGGTGCGCTGACCATCTCCTGCCCGCAGGATCGGTTCGGGCCTCAGGCGAAGACGCTTTTCATCCGGCACGCCACTGCTGCCGCCGAGGAGGTCTCCATGGCGCTCGGCTACGATCCCAGGCGCAAGCCGCCCGGCGCGACCGGCATTAGCCGCCGGGGTCGCGCAAAGCATCAGCGATCTGCCGGCGGCGCAAAGCTACGCTCGCCCAAACGGCGCAGGTGACGACGGCCGCCAGCGCAAACGTCAGCCGCAGTCCGACCGCGTCCGCGATCAGGCCGAGCACCAGAGCGCCGATCGCTGGAAGGCCGCGGAAGATCATCGCGTAAAGGCTCATGACGCGGCCACGCATGCCGTCGGAGACCACCGATTGGGTAATCGTCTGGGTGCTGGTCGACAGCGTATTGAGCCCGAATGCGGTCAGCGCGGCGAACAGGAGCCCGACCGATAGATTCGCGGTCGCCGTGAAGCCGATGGTCCCCGCTACGAGGATCAGCGTCCCGACGATGGCCCATGTCGTCAGCCCTTGAAGGCGCGCCCGCATGGCGATCGTGGTGGCGCTGATCATGGCCCCGACGCCCATCGCGGAGGCCAGCCAGCCGAGACCCTGCGGGCCGGCCTCGAACACCCGGCTTGCGAAGCCTGGCAGCAGATCCTGGATCGGCCGCAGCAGCACCGACGAGACGGCAAGCAGGAAGAACAGCGGCCAGATGGCGCCGTGGCGTCGCGCATATCCGATGCTGTCGATGATATCGATGGCGAGGCTCGTGCTCAGCCGGTTGCGACGCTCCGGGGCCGGAAAGGCTATGAAGTAGACCGCCACCAGGAGAGCGATGCTGCCGAACACATGCGCGACGAATGTACTGGTCACGCCCCACACCCCGATCATCATGGCTGCGATCGCGGGGCCGACGAAGCGGGACCCCTGATACAAGGCGGAATCGAGCGCAATCGCGGTCGGATACTCGCTGCGCGGCACGCAGTTCGCGAGCACGATCTGCCGCGCCGCCGACGTGTACGGATTGAGGAAGCCGGTCACCAGCGACAGCACGAACAGCCCTTCGATGGTCAGCAGACCGGCGACGGCGAGCCCCGCCAGCGCCACCGCCTGCAGCAGGAGCAGAAGCAGAGCCAGCTTGAGATGGCCGATTGGGTTCTCGGACCGGTCGATCATCGCTCCGGCAATCGGGGCCAGGATCAGCATCGGCGCAAGGTCCGCGGCCGCCACCGCGCCCACCCACGCGTTGGAGTGCGACAGTTCCCACGCAAGCCACGTCACGCCCACCCGCTGCATCCAGGAGGTGATGGAATTGGGCAGCCAGCCGCCTTCGAACCAGGCGTAGTTCCGATAACGCCAGATGCGCACCAGCGGCGGCTTGTCACCGCCGCTCCAGGTGGATGCCTTGTCCTTGCGCTTGTCGTTTCCTGCCATGATGCCGGAATGCTGCCGGAGATGGGCGATCGTCCGCAACCGAATCGCATGCGGTCAGTATGATGGAGCGATTGCGCGGCAGCCAGCCCGCGTGTGGAACGGGCGCTGCTCAGGCCGCGAGCCGGCCCGCCAGCGCACGATCGATGAGCTGGCGCGTTTCGTCTACCCCGTAGAGCGCGATGAAAGAACCGAAGCGCGGCCCCCTGGCCTCGCCCAGCAGCACCTCGTAGATGGCGTTGAACCATGCGTTCGAGACGCCGGGCTTGTCCGGCGTAGCGCCCTTTGCATTGGGATCCTGATAGCGCGGAACCGATCGGCCGACATCGTAGAGGATCGCCTGCAGGTCCTCGGCGCTCGCATTGGGTGGAGCCTTGGCCAGCGCTTCCGACAGCGCCTGCAGGGCGCCGCGCTCCACCTCGTCGGGAGCACGGAACTTCTTCTTGGGCCGCACGAAGTCGCGATAGTAGCGTACGGCATACCCCACGAGGTGATCGAGCAGCGGGTGCTTTTCCGGCGTGGCATCGGGCGCATGGCGGCGGATGAAGCCCCACAGTACGCCCGTATCCTCCGCATTGGAGGCGGCCACCAGATTGAGCAGCAGCGCAAAGCTGATCGGCAGCTCGGCCGCTGGCGGCTCGCCGCCGTGGATGTGCCAGGCCGGGTTCTCGAGCTGCTGTCTCGGCTCCTGGTTCCGAAACGCGGAGATGAACTGGAGATATTCGTCCACCGCGCGAGGGATGACGTCGAAGTACAGCCGCTTCGCACTCTTCGGCTTCTGGAACATGAACAGCGACAGGCTCTCCGGACTGGCGTACGTGAGCCACTCCTCGATGGTGAGCCCGTTGCCTTTCGACTTGGAGATCTTCTGGCCGTTCTCGTCGAGGAACAGCTCGTAGTTGAACCCCTCCGGCGGAGTCCCGCCGATGGCCTTGCAGATCCTGGACGACAAGGTGACCGAGTCGATCAGGTCCTTGCCGGCCATCTCGTAGTCGACGCCGAGCGCCGTCCAGCGCATGGCCCAGTCTGCCTTCCACTGGCACTTGACCGCGCCGCCGGTGACCCTGGTCTCGACCTTCCGGCCGGTCTCCGGATCGACATAGACCACCGTGCCCTTCCTGGGGTGCCGCTCGATCATCGGCACCTGCAGCACCCGCCCCGTGCGGGGGCACAGGGGCAGGAACGGCGAATAGGTCTTGCGCCGCTCCTCTCCGAGAGTCGGCAGGATGATCTCCATCACCTTGTCGTACGCCTTCAGCATGCGCAGCAGCGTCTCGTCCATCATGCCGGACGTGTAGCAGTCGGTCGCCGACAGGAACTCGTACTGGAAGCCGAACTGGTCGAGAAACGAGCGCAGCATGGCGTTGTTGTGCGCGGCAAAGCTCGTATGCTCGTTGTCGAACGGGTCCGGCACCGAGGTCAGCGGCTTGTCGAGATACCGGGACAGCATTTCCTGGTTGGGCACATTGCCCGGCACTTTCCGGAATCCGTCCATGTCATCGGAGAAGCAGAGCAGCCGCGTCGCCCGCCTGCCTTCGGTGAGCACCTCGAAGGCGTGGCGCACCATCGAGGTGCGCGCAACCTCGCCGAAGGTCCCGATGTGCGGCAGTCCCGACGGCCCGTAGCCGGTCTCGAAAATGACGGTCTTGTCCTTGCCGCCTTTGATGCGGTCGAGCCGCGCGATCAGGCGTCTGGCTTCCTCGAACGGCCAGGCGCGGGCCTCGGAGGCTGGGTTGATCTCGGCTGGGTTGAGCGGCGCGTTCATGAAGCTCTCAAGGTCGTTCACAATTGAAATCAGCCGCGCCCGCTGCTCCTCGCGCGTTCGAGGCGCCATCATGGTCAATTACGGTGCAGTGTCATACGCGTCAATCGACGCCTTCCCGGTCGGTCACGAGCCGTCCCCTGCGCATGACGCAGGCGTCGGCCGGGGCGGCGCGTCGAAACGCTGCCGGAGGGCCGCTAAGGCCCGAAGCCAAGCCGCCCGTTTGTCCTACGCCTTGATGTCCGTGCCGATCTGGCAGGCGACGCCGGTGCCGCCGAGCCCGCAGTATCCGTGAGGCACTTTGGCCAGGTACTGCTGGTGGTAGTCCTCGGCGAAATAGAACGCCGGCGCATCGACGATCTCGGTCGTGACCGGCCCGTAGCCTTTTGCGGCCAGGGCGCCGCCGTAGGCTTCCTTCGAACTCTCCGCCGCCGCGCGCTGCTCGGACGAATAGACATATATCCCGGATCGATACTGAGTGCCGACATCATTGCCCTGACGCATGCCCTGCGTCGGGTCGTGGTTCTCCCAGAACGTCTTCAGGAGCTTCTCGTACGAGATCTTCGCCGGATCGAAGACCACCAGCACGACCTCGTTGTGGCCGGTCATGCCCGAGCACACCTCTTCATAGGTCGGATTTGGCGTCAGACCCGCCGCATATCCGACCGCCGTCACCCAGACGCCGTCGCCCAGCTCCCAGAACTTGCGCTCCGCACCCCAGAAGCAGCCGAGACCGAACATCGCCGTCTCGGTCCCCTCCGGATAAGGACCTTTCAGCGCATGCCCATTGATGAAATGGTCCTGCGCGGTGGGGATTGGCGCGTTGCGCCCCTTGAGCGCAGTCTCCGGCGTCGGCATCTGGGTCTTTTTTCTGAACAGCAGCATGAGGCGTCACCTCGCGTTCTTCGGAATTTCGGTTTTCGCAGCAGGTCCCGTGACGGGCTGCCTTGGGAAGGATATAGTACTTGAGTATAGGTCCGACATCCTCTGCTCAGCGGAGTTTGAACCTGCGCGAGCGCGAGTTGAAGGAAAATCTGCCGCCGGTCATCAAGGGGGGCCGTGATGCCGATCGCAACCGAGCCGTCGACACCTGTCGTAGCGACCGCTGCCGCCGCTGCGAACAATGAGATCTACGGCGCCGGCGGTCTTCGCAAGACGCTGGTTGCCCTCGCATTTCTGCTGTTGCTGCCATTTTTCGTGAGCCTGCCGATCATGATCGGGCAGCGCCTTCTCGCGGGCGTGCTGCTCGACACGTGGGGTTTGATCCTGATCGGCATCGGCTTTGCCATCATCATGGCGCTGCTGCTGTTCGAGCTGATGTTTTCGCTGCGCGCCAGCGTCGAGATCGGCAAGACCGGCTTCCGCTATACCCTGCCGTCGGCGCGCAGCATGATCCTGCCCATGCTGTCCTATCGTCACGCCACCGTGCCCTACGACCAGGTCGAGCTGGTGGAGACACGCAGGGAGATCTACGGCGGCACCATGGCGCCTGTGATGCTGCGCGGCGCGCGCGTGATCACCAAGGAGGGACAGACGCACACCCTCGGCTATGTCAGCGAGGCCGAGGTCGATCCTCTCATTCCGGTGCCCGACATCGCAGCCAAGATTGCAGCGCGCGCGGGCGTGGAGATGGTCGATCGCGGGAGTGTCTGGCGCATCGCCACCAACAAGATGCTCGGCATCAAGGCGATCGAGGGGACTGTGCCGATCACGGACGAGGACATCGTCCGGCTCAATCGCCGCCACCGGTTGAACTTCATGCTGCTGCTCGGCGCCATGGTGCTGCTGATGATTGGCGGCATTGGTTTGGACTTCTCGACCGGCACCAAGGACCGCGGCGAGCTGGCGCGTGATGCCGTCCAGCGCTCGTCGATGACGCGTTAGCGTGACGGTCGGGAAATTTCTCTGCCCGCGCCACCGCGTCAGTTCTCGAAAATCTCCACCCGCCGCCGTGGCCGGCCGAGATGGAACAGCAGCAGCGCTATCGCGCCGAGGCTGATGAAGGCTGGAATGTCCAGGATCGGACGGATGACGCCGCTCCATAGCAGGGGGTGAACCCTGGTTTCGACCGACTTGCGCACGGCGTTGAGCGAGACCGGCGCCAGCTTGCGCCAGTGCTGATGCAGCGTGGCAAACGACGTCGCTCCGCGCCCGCGGTCCGGTTGCGCGGATGCCGGCGACGGCCCAGCCGACAGATCAGCCGTCAGCGCGATCACCGCGAGCATCAGGAACAGCGCGCCTATGAAGCGGATGACGGGCATGGGGTGCGACCGCTGGTTGTTCAATGCAACAGCCAGTTAATCTCGAACTCATCGATGGGCAAGATGGCCTTGCGAAGACGGCGATGCAAAAAGTGCGAAAGCGGCTCTCGTCCACGTCTGGCCGCGCTTGATGACCTTTGCCGGAGGACACATTATTGTGCAATGCCCCGATGCTTGCACAGGCCGAAGCGCCCAGGTGCCCGGATGCAGACGCGATAACGAAAAGCGATTGCAGGATCGATCATGAGCACTGTCGACTCGGCCTCGATCACTGAAGCAGCGAGCTCCGTCATCTCCGCCGCCGATCACCTCCTGCAACTCGCCAAAGCCGGCGTGCGGGCGAAAGTCGCCGCCGACGGCCTGGACAAATCCCAAGCCGCGGCCCACGGACTGGCTTGGTTGGCGACGTATGTCGAAGCGTTGCGCCAGTTGGCGGGATGGGCAGAACGGCTGCAAGCGGACGGCCGGCTCGGTCGCATCGAGCAACTGATCCTCGAGCTGGGGATCAGCGAATATGGCCGTCAGATTATTGGCGGTATCCCGATGAGCCAGGGCGAGATCGTCCGCCCCGCCGACTTCGGCATCGTCCTGAGCGAGGCGCGCGCTTTCGAGGATCGATTGGCCAGGGCCTTTCCCTCTCACGGCCATGTCGAGAGAAGATCCGAGCTCGCCGGTCTCATCGCGGCTGATCCGGCGGCAACGACGTTCGGCAATACCGGATTGGACGAGACCCATGCCGCCATGCGCGAGGAAATGTGGCGTTTTTCCCGCGACGAGTTGAGCCCCCGTGCCCATGCATGGCACCTCGCCAACGCCTACATTCCGCTCGAGGTCATCGCCAGGCTGTCCGGCCTCGGTGTGTTCGGCATGACCGTTCCCGAGCGATGGGGAGGACTGGGCCTCGGCAAGCAGGCGATGTGCGTGGTCTCCGAGGAGCTGTGCCGCGGCTACATCGGCGTCGGCTCGCTTGGCACACGGTCGGAGATCGCGGCCGAGCTGATCCTGTCCAACGGCACGCCGGAGCAGAAGGAACGCTTCCTTCCCGGCATAGCGAGCGGCGAGATCCTGCCCACGGCGATGTTCACCGAGCCCGACACGGGCTCTGATCTCGCTTCGCTCAGAACCCGTGCCGAGCGGGCCGGCGACGTCTATCGGGTGACCGGGCAGAAGACCTGGATCACGCATCCGGTGCGGGCCGACCTGATGACCCTCCTCGTGCGCACCAATCCGGCCGAGCTTGGCTACAAGGGGCTGTCGATGCTGCTGGCCGAGAAGCCGCGCGGCACCGATGCCGAGCCGTTTCCGGCAAGCGGGATGACGGGGGGCGAGATCGAGGTGCTCGGCTATCGCGGCATGAAGGAGTTCGAGATCTCATTCGACGGCTTCGAGGTGCCGGCGTCCATGCTCCTGGGCGGAGCCGAGGGCCAGGGCTTCAAGCAGCTCATGAGCACGTTCGAGTCGGCGCGCATCCAGACCGCGGCGCGGGCCATCGGCGTTGCCCAGTCGGCGCTCGATCAGGCGCTCGGGTATGCGCTTGAGCGCAAGCAGTTCGGGCGGCCGATCTTTGCGTTTCCCCGGGTCTCGGACAAGGTCGTGATGATGGCCGTCGAGATCATGATCGCGCGCCAGATCACCTACCACGCGGCACGGGAGAAGGATCTCGGACGGCGTTGCGACCTGGAGGCCGGCATGGCCAAGCTGCTCGCTGCACGCGTCGCCTGGGCGGCGGCTGACAACGGTGTCCAGATCCATGGCGGCAACGGCTTTGCGCTCGAGTATCCGGCGTCCCGGCTGCTGTGCGACGCGCGCATCCTGAACATCTTCGAAGGTGCCGCCGAGATCCAGGCCCAGGTCATCGCCAGACGCCTGCTCGAAGGCGGAAACTGACGCGGTCCGAAGCCCTGTTCGCAAATCCCCTTTTGGCTGAAGCCTTGCGGAATTCGGCGCCCGGATGGCCGCCGGCGGGCGTGTTGTGCCTATGCCACGTAGGTGCTCCAAAAGCTCAAAACACATATACGTAATATTACGTATAATACTGCACATCCTGAACGAGTGAAATTGGCCGCCGACGAGTCGGATTATGACCGCTGTTTCAGAACGGTGAGCTGTCACAAATGGTCCGGATCGCCTGGATTTTTGTGACACTTTCATGACAACTCCATGAAACTACTTAATAAAATGACCTTTCGAGGCGCTCCGACTATTCTGCTTTCGCAATCGCCGAGCGGTTAGCTCGAACGCCACGCGGCGAAGGCAGCGAGCATGAGTTGTCACCCCGGTCATACGGCGCCTCAGCTCGGATCAACAACAGTTGCGTGCAGGCGCCGTCGAGACTTGCCGACGCCTCATGCCCTGAGCGTCGAGGGAATGGCGATTGCTGTTTTTGTCCTGACGGCGAGAGATTTCCCGCACTTGCGGACGTTGAAATCGCTGAGCCGGCGGTCCTCGAATTCGAATTTTGAACAGGTAAAGCGTGAAGGAGCGAGAGAGCAAATGAACGGGGGTACTATGAGGTCGGCGAGCCGATTGGCACTGCTGGCGGTTGCGGGAGTGATGGCGGGTGCCGTCTCCGCGCAAGCTGCGGATCTGGGCGGCAACTGCTGCGCGGATCTGGAAGAAAGGGTTGCGGAGCTGGAGGCGACCACGGTTCGCAAAGGCAACCGCAAGGTATCGCTGCAGCTTTACGGACAGGTCAGCCAGGCGCTGGTCTTCTGGGACGACGGCGGCGAGACCAACACGTATCTGCTCGAAAACAACGCGGTGAAGAACCGTCTGGGTGTGCGCGGCTCGGCCAAGATCACATCGGACTGGTCGGCAGGCTATAACATCGAGCTGCAGATCCGTTCGGGTCGATCAAGCTCGGCCAACCAGTTGCCGTTGGCAACGACGGAAGGTTCGTCGATCACGGTCTACAATACCCGTTCGGTGTCGCTTCGGTCGGCAAACTGGTTTATCAACTCGAACGCTTACGGCCGCATCACGGTTGGCCGTACGTCCGATGCCTCCGCCGGCACCGGCACGATCAACCTGGCGAGCCCGGACGGCTTTGCTGCGAATGGCTACGTTCTGGGCCGCAGCCATCAAGGCTTCTTCTTGCGGCGGTCCGGGACCAAGGGCAATGCCGGCCTGAGCGATTTCAAGTGGACCAACGCCTGGCACCGCAACTACGACGACCTCGCCCAGTACGACTATGCGGGCAACAACAGCGTCGTGAAGTACACCTCGCCCTTCTTCCTGGGGCAGAGCAAGCGCACCGGTCTGCAGTTTCAGACGGCCTGGGGACGTGACGACACCTGGACCGCTGGTCTGCGCTATGTCGAGGACTTCGGCACATTCCGTCTGGCGGCCGGCGTCGGCTACCTTCAGGACACCAGCCGTAACCTCGGTCAGTGCACCAATCTGGGGGATGGCACGTCCGGCGTGAACAACGTCTCCAACGTCGATTGCTCGATGTGGCAGGCGAGCGCCAGCATCATGCACGTCCCAACCGGCCTCTATGTCTCAGGCGGCTACGGCGAGCTGACCGACAACCAGCGCCATGCCGAAGCCAATCGGTTGGTCGCCGGACTGGCCAATCAGATCTCCGACAAGGACTCGTCCTGGTGGGTGCAGGCCGGCTGGGTCGCCAAGCTGAACTCGCTCGGCAAGACGACGTTCTGGGGCACCTACGCCAGCTTTGAAAGCTCCGGCAATGTCGCCAACGGCTCCAGCTCGACCACCAGTGCCAGTCTTCGCACGCTCGGAGGCGGTGATGTGCTGAACCCGTTCGGTGCAACCGATGCCTTCGTCAAGACCGCGGAAGCCACCATTTGGGGCTTCGGCGTAACGCAGGACATCGATGCGGCCGCGATGAAGCTGTACCTCGGCTACTCGCGCTCGTCGGCTGACTTCACGCTGATCAACAGCGCGACGCTTGCAGAGGCCAAGTCGAATTCGGTCGACGACATCGACATCATCTACACCGGCGCCACCATCAAGTTCTGATCTGGCGGATCCGCCGCAATGAATGGGAAAGGGTCGCTGCTTGCGGCCCTTTTTCATGTGCCAATCCCCGATTGACCGTCATGGCCGCGCCGGGACGATGTGGCAACGTCGGCCCGGAGGACGGCGGCCATCCACGTGGCTCGCCGCGGGCACCGAGCCAGCGGAAGCTTGCCGTAGGCGGCCGCCTCCGCGGCCGTGACGGCTGTGGGAAGATGAGAGTTCCTGCCATCCGGAAGACCGTCATGGCCGCGCCGGGGCGATGTGGCAACATCGGCCCGGAGGACGGCGGCCATCCACGTGGCTCGCCGCGGGCACCGAGCCAGCGGATGCCTGTCGTAGGCGGCCGCCTCCGTGGCCGTGACGACTGTGGGAAGTTGAGAGTTCCTGCCACCCGGAAGACCGTCATGGCCGCGCCGGGGCGATGTGGCAACATCGGCCCGGAGGACGGCGGCCATCCACGTGACTTCACGGCGGGCACTGTGCAAGCGGAAG
>JBFWYV010000037.1:0-24585 GCA_050186055.1 Hyphomicrobiaceae bacterium
CGTCCTGACCGCCGTGATCATGAAACCGGTTATGCCCTTGCGTCCGCCGAATGCCTCGACCTGTCGCAATGCCGCGTCCGGGTCGGAGATCGGCAAAGCCAGCATGGTGTAGAAGCGTCCGTCGGAAGCCGGGATCACGTCCTCGGCGAGCCAGCGGTTGTAGGCCCAGCAGAGTTGCGCTTCCGTTTCCGGATCTGGATGGGTGCCGACTGCCAGCATCAGCGTCGGGAAAAGACAGGCGTAGTCGACGGACAACGAATCCATCCAGCGATGGCCGAGCTCGACGTCGCGCTTTGCGCCCTTGCCCGCCGTGCTCTCCGAGCCGCGGAGCGGGTAGCGGGTGATGCGTCCGCCCATGTCCTGGAAGCCGACCTGGGTGGTGGGAATGACGCTGCCGCGGCCCTTGGTGACGCCTCCCATCACCAGCTGGCGCAATACATCGTTCTCGATATAGGGCAGAAACTCGGCCTGAGACTCCGTTTCATAATGATGGGCATCGACGTCGACGATCAGGATGTCCTCGAATTTTCGCCTTCTTGCCTGTTCGGCCGCGTGGGCCAGCAGCTTGGTCGTGTTGAGGTCCTCGACAGGGATTCTGCGGTCACGGTCGGAAATGAGTTCCATGGTGCGATCCTCCGCCTGTGGTTTTTATTGGATCGGTGGAGCTAAGCAGAGTTAGGCGGGCGTGCCAATGGTCAGCGAGAGCCATCGGAGCACAATGATCCAGCGAGTTCGATGGTGGGGATGGGTTCAGCGCGGCCGTGCGGCGGGCAGGATCAGACACTCGGCCAGCACCCAGATGCCGATCGCTCCGGCGATGACAAGTATTGCGTGCTGAGCGAGAGCCGGCACCATGAAATGACGGCTGACAAGGAAGATGGCGTCGTTTGCAAGGGTGAGTGCGGCAAGCGGCAAGATGCTGAGCGCACCCCACCAGGGCCACCGGCCGCGATCCCGAAGCCGCTTGGCTGTGAGCGCGATAAAGCTCCAGGTTGCGAGCACGCCGGCCGCGAGCCAGATCGCGTTCAGCGCGAATGCTGCGTTGATCCCGCGGGGCGCGAGAACCGACGCCATCCACGGCAGGGCGGCGAACGCGCCGACGATGGCGAGCCAGGCAGCCAAACCGACGCCGACGAACGCCGCGGCAAACGGCAGGCGGCCGATGCTGCCGCCGAAGCCGAACAACGTTCGAAGCACGGCCATGCGACCAAATCCGCGGTTCAGTCCCTCAGCAGGTCGTTGATTCCGGTCTTGGCCCGGGTCTGGGCATCCACGGTCTTGACGATGACGGCACAATAAAGTGCCGGGCCGCCGGAGGATCCCGGCATGGAGCCCGGCACGACGACGGAGTACGGCGGCACGCGTCCGTAATGAACCTTGCCCGAGGCGCGATCGATGATGCGGGTGGAGGCGCCTAGGAATACGCCCATCGAGAGCACGCTGCCTTTGCCGACGATCACGCCTTCGGCGACCTCCGAGCGGGCGCCGACGAAGCAGTCGTCCTCGATGATGACGGGACCGGCCTGCAGCGGCTCCAGGACACCGCCGATGCCGGCGCCGCCGGAAATGTGGCAGTTCTTGCCGATCTGGGCGCAGCTTCCGACAGTGGCCCAGGTATCGACCATCGTCCCGGAGTCGACATAGGCGCCGATGTTGACGAAGGACGGCATCAGCACGACGTTGGACCCGACGTAGGAACCGCGGCGGACGATGGATCCGGGCACGGCGCGAAATCCTGCCGCCTTGAACTCCTTCTCACCCCAGTCGGCGAATTTGAGCGGGACCTTATCCCAGCCGATGGTGTGGCCGGTATCGCGGGACACGACGTGATTCCAGTTGTCGTTCAGCCGGAACGACAGCAGCACGGCCTTTTTGAGCCACTCGTTGACCACCCAGTCGCCGCCCTTGTTCTCGGCAACGCGGGCCTCTCCTTTATCCAGGAGCGAGAGCGCGGTATCGACGCACGTGCGGAATTCACCTTTGGTCGCCGCGTTGATCTGATCGCGCTTCTCCCAGGCGGCTTCGACTGCCTTCTGAAGGTCGGCATGGGCCATGGCGTCGCTCTCCTGCGTCATGTGGTTCGGCTGTCCGGCGTTGTGGCGGCAGCCCACGCCGAAGTCAATGACCGCGATCACGGCCGGTGTCGATGACGGGTGGATTGCCTCGGACGGCGGGGTTCGGCAGGATGAGGGCCGGTTCCAGATTACAGCGAGGAGATTGAAGCATGAGTGCAGAGCAACGTGTCGTGGAGCTCGGGCTCGACCTGCCGCAGGCGCCGACGCCATCCGGCAACTACGTCGGCGGGGTGAGAACCGGAAATCTGCTGTTCATGTCCGGTTGCGGACCGCGCCGGAAGGACGGCACGAACATCACGGGCAAGGTCGGCAAGGATTTGACGGTCGAGCAGGGTTATGACGCGGCCCGTGTCGTCGGTCTCAACATGCTGGCGAACATTCGCGCGCAGCTAGGCTCGCTCGACAAGGTCAAGCGCGTCGTCAAGACGCTCGGCATGGTCAACGCGGCGCCCGACTTCAGCGAGACCCCGAAGGTGATGAACGGGTTCTCGGATCTTTTCGTGGAGGTGTACGGGGAGGCGGGTCGCGGCGCGCGCTCGGCGGTCGGAATGGTCACTCTGCCCTCTCAGATCGCGGTCGAGGTCGAGATCGTGCTCGAGGTGGAAGACTGAAGCTCGGGCAGTCCAACCGGCCAGGACCGGCGGTGGCGGCACTATGCCGCCAACAATGTTCAATACTGAATGCCGGCGGGAATGAGATAGTCCGGCCCCGGTGTGATGATCGGGAAATTCGCTGTATCCCGTGGCTTGTCCGATGGCTTGTCTCGTGGCTCGTCTGGGGCGAATTTCTCGATCTGAACTACACAGGAAAAGCTGTCATAACGATGCAACGAGGAAACGATGGCAAATGGATTGGGCGCGCGCCAGATGCACCTGGCGGTGTTCTGGCTTGGGACGGGCAATCATGCCGCCGGCTGGCGCTGGGACGGAGCTGCGGCGAGCAACTGCGACTGGTCCATCGTCGAAGCCAACGCCCGAATTGCCGAACGCGGGAAGTTCGATCTGTTCTTCATCTCGGACAGCCTCGTTCCCGACATCAATGACCACCCGTCGTTTCTCTCCCGCTTCGAGCCCACCACGCTGATCGCCGCGCTGGGCATCGCCACCAGGAATCTCGGCCTTGGCGCGACGGTGTCGACAAGCTTCTCCGAGCCGTTCACGGTCGCACGGACGTTTGCAAGCCTTCAGCATCTGACGGCCGGCCGCGTGGCCTGGAATGTCGTGACCACGACATCGGACCGGGCAGCTCTGAACTTCAGCAAGGAGCGGCTGCTCGAGCATGACAGACGCTACGATGTCGCGAACGAGTTCGTGGATGTCGTGCAGGGGCTCTGGAACACCTGGGACGACGGCGCGATCATCCGGGATCGGACGACCGGCCAGTTCGTCGATCAGTCGAAGGTACATGCGCTCGACCACAAGGGAGAGTTCTACGCGGTAAAGGGCCCGCTCAACGTCGAGCGGTCGCCGTACGGTCACCCCCTGATCATTCAGGCAGGCGGCTCTGCACCGGGCCAGGAATTGTCCGCCCGCACCGCGGATATCGTATTCTCGGTCGTCAGCGGTGATCCCGAACCTGCCAAGGCGGCGTATGACAGCCTGAAATCACGAATGCCGAAGTACGGCCGCAAGCCGCAGGACCTCGCCATCCTGCCGGGCGTGATGCCGATCGTCGGCAAGACGGAGGCCGAGGCGAAAGCCAAGCTCGATCTCCTGCAGAGCTGGCTTTCGTCCGCGAACGCCACGACGCTGCTGACCAACCGGATCGGTCACGACCTTTCAGGATATCCGCTCGACGGGCCTATCCCCGAGCTTCCGGCAACGACGAACCGGGGACAGACTTTCTCCCGCACTCTGCTCGACAAGGCGCGGCGAGAGAACATGACGCTGCGCGACCTTTACAACATGACGGCGGCAGCGCGCGGTCATTGGGTGATCTTCGGGACGCCTCAGCAGATCGCGGATGTCCTCGAAGAGTGGTTCACGGCCGAGAGAGCCGACGGATTCATGATCCTGCCGCCGTGGTTCCCGGGCTCGTTCGAGGAATTCGTCGATCTCGTCGTGCCCGAGCTTCAGCGTCGTGGACTCTACCGCAAGGACTACGCCGGCTCGACCCTGCGGTCGCATCTCAAGGGGTGAGATTGCAGTCCGCAGGGCCTGAAACTGCCGGCTAGATTCTGGTTTTGATTGAATCCCAGAAAGGCCCTAGATCTTTGTTTTGTCGTGCTTCTTCTTAGTTGCGCTTGCGACACCCCTTCGGGGAGCCGGCCGCAAGCGAGTCTTATCGGAAAAACCGGTTCCCACTTTTCCGGAAGCACTCTATTTCTTCGGGGGAAGGATTGCAGTCTTCACTCGATCACGGACAGGTTGAGGCGAGTTGATCAGGTCCTCGACCAGCTTTTTCAGCTCTTTTCCAGGCCTCGGCTCAAGCTCGAGCTTCTGCTTGTTGGCCTCGGCGACAAGCTGAGGGTCGACGACCGCCTTGTCGAATGCCAGTTGCAGTGCCGCGAGGCGCTCAGGCGGCACACCCGGAGTGGTGGAGACAGGCCGGCCAAGCGCCACCGATCTTGAAATGAAGCGAATTGCCTCGCGGTCTGCCTCCGTCTTGCCGAGGTCGAGCATCAGGGGCACGTCCGGCAGATCCTTTTCCTTCCTCAACCCGACCTGGATCAGCGGCTTTATGAGCTTCTCGCTGACGTAGTTCGGCCGAAGCGCCTTGTAGGTCGCCCACGGATTGGTTCCGCGTCCCTCCAGTTCGCCGCGCTCCATCGCCACTTCGATCTGCGTTGATTGGGCATAGCCGGCAACGATCTTGAACTTGGTGCCGAGCACATTGTTGTAGAATGACGGCAACTGGTAGGAGACGGAGCCGACGCCGGTCGCGCCGACCGTGGTCTCGCGCTTCATGGCGTCTTCCAGGGACTGGGTCGGCGAGGTGTGCCAGGTGACCAGGACCTGGTTGGAGGCCGAAAGGATGCCAAGCCAGCCGAATTCGCGAAGATCTGCGATCATCGACTTGTTCAGGGACAAGGCCTGTTCGATCACCAGCCCAGGGCCGACCATGAACAGCATCGTACCGTCTTTGGGGGCGATTTTGGCGAGATGATTTGCGGCCACGATGCCGCCGCCGCCGCCCATGAGCTGAACCCTGAACTGCGGATGGCCGGGAATGTACTTGCCGAAGTGCCGGCCGATCAGTCGTGCGTAGGCATCATAGCTGGATCCCGGGCCCTGCCAGGTGACGACGGTGATTGTTTTGCCTTTGTAGAAGTCTTCCACCGACTCTGCGGCGACCGGCTGTGCGGCAAGCAGCAACACGCTCGCGGATACCAACAGTCCTCTGCCCAACATGCGTTTCTCCCTTGGCAATTTTGGACCGGTTTAGGTCCTATCGCCGCGGACTATCGGTTAGACGTTCAACCGGGTCAACAGTTCTGAACTGCGTTGAATTGCGTATCGTCGCCAAATTGAGGCGGAGTTTCATTGCGACTTCCGGGCGGAGGCGGACGTCTGTCCAGGGTCGTGATCGAAAGGTCCATTCGCCGCTCACTCAATAGCCGTGAGCGGCGGACTGAAGCTAGGCCTTGATCTCGCCTCGCAGGTACCTGCGGACCAGGTCGTTGTCGAGCCTGACCTTGGGATCGTACTCCGGCGCGTCCTCGATTTGCTCGAGGTCGTTCAGGCCGAAGTTCTTAAAGATGCGGTTGATCGACGAAATCAGGCGCACCGGCCGCGCGGGATCCGAATTGAAGTGCTGGTGGATGGTATTGGGCGGGATGTAGATCATGTCGCCGGCTTCCCACTCGAAGCGTTTGATCTCGTCCTGCGGTATCCACTCATAGCGGTCCTTGACCTCGACGTCGCAGTCCTGGTGCAGGTCGTAGCCCTTGCCTTCCAGCACATAGAGGCATTCCTCGGCCAGGTGCCGATGTTTGCCCGATCGTGAGCCGGGCGGAATGATCTGCATATAGGCGTCGATCGACTCGTACCGCACGTTCATCGCCGAATTGAGAAGATGTTTCAGTATGCCCTGACGCGACATCTCCCACGGCATCTCCTCCGGGGTAACGATCTTCTTGCGTCGTGCGTTGCGCGAGGGTGCGCTTTCGGCGTCAGTCAGCAGTGCCTGATACAGGCCTTCGTTCTGGTTTCCCTTGAGCCAGACTTTCGATTCACCCCATGCCATGCGTCAGTACCCTTCTTCGGGGTGGTTGTAGTCCTCTTCCTCCTCACGCACGACGAAGTTGGTGGCTCCGGGAGGAAGCACGTCCGACCGTTTCTCCACGGTCTTCTGGAACAGCATGTTCATGAACAGGTACATGGGCTTGGTCTTGAGCACGAGCGCACGCGCCGGCTCGGTCTCGGAGGCGTTGAAGTGCTGGTGGACGCAATTGTTATGGACGATGGCGATGTCGCCTGCCTTCCAGTCGTATCTCACGCCGTCGTGAATCTCGTATCCGGCGCCGTCGAGGATGTAGAAGGCCGCTTCGTTGACGTGTCCGTGCTTCTGCGATTTCCCGCCAGGCGCATACTCCTCCAGATGAAAATGGAAGAGCTGCGTGATGCCGTCCTTAGGCTCGACGTAGTGCCTCGAGTAGGCTTGCGGGCCGTCGACGAAGGACAGCTCCTTGGCTTTGCGGACGCGCGGCACCGAACGCAGGCGCTTCAATTCCTCGGTCAGATTGTATTCGCCCTGGATGCTGCGGACGAAAACGCGATCCTTCTTGTCATGATAGAGCTCGTTCGGCTTGGGGCCCTTGACGGGGGCTTTGGCGACGGCGCTCGTCGGGCGCGAGGCGTCGGAGCTGTCCTTCGCCCGGTTATCCTTTTTGATCGTGGGGTCCTGATCCATTGCAGTCCTCCTACGGCTCGTCGTCTGCGCTCGCGCCGTGAGCGGTTCCGGCGTTGAACGGGGTTTTCGCTGTCCATAGCATAGTCCGGCGTGTGACGCACGCCGGTCAGCGCCGCGCCTCAGCGACAGGCCATGAGGCGGCTCGGGCATGCATTGGAGCCGTCGAATCCCAGGCTGTGAAGCTGATCCCAGATCACGGCCTGGTTGGACGTGATGACCGGCCGTGCAAGCGTCTGCTCCAGTTCCTCGACGGCTCCAAAGGCCCGGATGGCGGCACAACTCACGAAATAGACATCGGCCTCGGGGTGACGTGCCGCCAGCGTCTGCTCGACCCAGAACGAGGTTGGCGCGGCGAGGTAATCATCGGCAGTACCGAGATCGTGACCCTTCGCGGTCAGCACGCGTGCGCCGATGTTCTCGAGATATTCGGCTTCGTGATCGGTGGCAGCCTGGGTATAGGGCGTGACCAGAACGACGTTGCGTGCCTGAAGCGCGGCGAGGGCGCGGCGAATTGCAGTGGCGGTGCTTGACGCGCGGCGTGCTCCGCCCCTGGTCATCGCCTCCAGGATCATCCGCTCACCCTCGGGACCGGCATCGGTGGAATTGGCTGTGCAGTGGAAAGTGATGGCTTCGCAGCGGGCATCGGCCAGGGCCCCGGCGGCGTCGGCGATGCGATCCGTCGTTTCGGCGAGCGGCTTCTTGTGTATGCCCGTCATGCGCATGCGGGTGATGTGCACGCTCACGCCTTGCGGGTAATGGTGGGCCATTTCGTCTTCCACGATCCGGTTGGACGACGGAATAATGAGGCCGACCCGGGCTGTCATCGCGAAGTCCTCCCTGTCGAATTGCTTGCTTGCCGGGGTTGCGAAGGCCGGATATCCGCACTGCGCCTGCGTCGCCGGGGATCAAGCCCTGAGGCCGGCTTTGCGCAGCCGGGGGATGACCTCGTCGACGAAGTACGGCAGCTCGGCAGCGTAGTTGACCATCGAGACGGCAATGCCGCGCAGGCCGGCCTTCGAGAGGTCGGCAAGCTCGGCTGCAACCTCATCCGGATCGCCGACGATGGGCAGGCCGCCCATGCCGTTCGCATAGTGCCGGCGCTGGGCCTCGTATTCGCTCTGGCCGACGGTCTCCGGCGAAATGTTCTTCTTCTTCAGAATCCCATCGACGGCATTCCAATCGGCTTGATCGACGATGCAGTGCCGATAGTAGTCCTGCGCCTCCTTTGCGGTCGGACGGCAGGTGACGACGCCGACCGTGTAGACGTCCATGTCTCGTCCAAGCGACCTGGCCTCGGCCTTGAACCCGGCCACCTGGCTCGCGGTGACAGCGAGCGAGGTACGGTCGGCCTGGGTGAAGAAAGCGTCGCAATTGCGGATCGCGAACGCCCGGCCTTTCGGCGAGGCGCCGGCATTCATCACGACGGGACGCGAGCCGCCGTAGGGCTTGGGCTTCGCCCGGATGCCCTTCAGCCTGATATGGGCCCCGTCGAAATCGACGTTCTCCTTGTCGCTCCAGATGAGCTGCAGGGCATTCCACCATTCCTGGGCGAACTCATACCGGCGCTCGTGATCGCCCGGCGTGACGCCGAACATGTCGAACTCGTCCTCATTCCAGCCACAGACGATATTGAGCCCGAAACGGCCATGGCCGACGTGATCGGCCGTGACCATCATCTTGGCGGCGATGATCGGGTTGAACAGAGGGGCGTGGACGGTGCCGAAGCAGGTGATGCGCTTGGTTTGCGCCAGCAGGCCGGCGGCCCAGGTGATGGTCTCGTAGGTGGCGCCCTGGTAGTCGGTGTCGCCGCCGTAGCCCTTCCAGCGGCCGATCGGCAGCATGAAGTCGATCCCGGCTTCGTCCGCCATCTGCGCCAGCGACAGGTTGTCGTCCCATTGGCCTGACCAGCGCTCCGGCACCAGGGTCACGGCGCGGCCTGAGGAGCAATTGGCGCCGAACAGCCCGATCTTGAGCGCGTTGGCACTGTGCATGCCGTTACGGGCCGATTGCGGTATGACCGCGTCCGTCATGGGTGGTTACTCCCCTGGCGCCTCTTCCGGGCTGGCGCATTGTGCTCCGGGTGGTGGCGTCAGGCCAAGTCCCGAATGCGGAGCAAGTGCCGCGTTGGGGCGATAGCGAACGGAGAGGCAAGTACGGCGGGGCGGGGCCAGGCTCTGTGCCGGGAAACAGGGCTCAGCCGCTCTTGCCCTCAAAGAATTCCTTCACCCGCGAGAAGAAGCCGTTGCTCTCCGGGTTCGTCTCCTTGTGACTCTCCTTCTCGAACTCCTCCAGCAATTCGCGCTGGCGCCGCGTCAGGTTCTTCGGAGTCTCGACCTCTACTTGAATGTACATGTCGCCCATCGCCTTGGAGCGCAGCACCGGCATGCCCTTGGCCTTGAGACGGAACTGTTTGCCGCTCTCCGAGCCCTCCGGGACTTTCACCCGCGTCATGCCGCCTTCCACTGTCGGCACGTCGATGTGCCCGCCAAGCGCCGCTGTCACCATCGAGATCGGCACGCGGCAGAAAATGTCGGCGCCGTCCCGCTGGAAAAAGCCGTGCGGTTTGATCGACAGGAAGATGTAAAGGTCGCCGGGAGCCCCGCCGCGCAACCCGGCCTCTCCCTCCCCGGCCAGCCGGATGCGCGTCCCGTCCTCGACGCCGGCCGGGATATTGACCGACAGCGTCTTTTCCTTGGTCACGCGCCCCTGTCCCATGCACGTCGGGCACGGATCATCGATCACCTCGCCGCGGCCGTGGCACACGTGACAGGTCCGCTCGATCGTGAAGAAGCCCTGACTGGCGCGGACGCGGCCATGGCCGCCGCAGGTCTGGCAGGTCGACGGACGCGTTCCGCTTTTCGCACCGCTGCCCGAGCAGGTCTCGCAGACCATGCTGGTCGGCACCCGGATCTGCGCCGTTTTACCGTTGTAGGCATCCGGCAGATCGATCTCGAGGTTGTAGCGCAGGTCGGCGCCGCGCTCGCGTCCGCTCCGTTGGCGGGCGCCGCGGCGCTGTCCCATGAAATCGCCGAACAGGTCATCGAAGATGTCGGACATCGAAGCGGCGAAGTCGGGACCGAAACCACCGGTGCCGCCGCGGCCGCCCATCCCATGCTCGAATGCGGCGTGACCGAACTGGTCGTAGGCCGCACGCTTCTGCGGATCCTTGAGGGCCTCGTAGGCCTCGTTGACTTCTTTGAAATTCTGCTCGGCTGCTTTGTCGCCCGGGTTGCGGTCAGGATGGTAGTCCTTCGCAAGGCGCCGGAACGCGGCCTTCAGCTCCTGATCCGAGGCGCCGCGGGAGACGCCGAGTGTCTCATAATAGTCACGCTTCGCCATAGTCAGCGCATGCTCCAATGAGCCGATTGGACCGCACCCTGTACTGGCGCCCGCACTGTCCTCATCCAAGCGACACCGATTCCCACAACATATTCATCTGCCGGACGGCGGGAAAGGGCGTAAACGTCTGGCTGCCGTGTGGTGTGGCCAATAAGTCCCTTACAAGTTGCACGATCCGTACGTTGCAGATCCGTACAAAGGGCACGATCCGCGCCGCATCCTCGCAGGGCGTCATCACGGATGCCGCCTGCTTGCCGGTGGCGGGCAGGCCGGTGCGCATGCGGAGGAAGCGGGGATCGGTTGCCGGGTGCGGGCAAGCTGCTTTTGCCTGCCCGCACCCACATGGTCCAAGTCGGCTTCACGCCTTCTTCTGCTTGTCGTCTTTGACTTCCTCGAAGTCGGCGTCGACCACCTTCTCGTCGCTGTTCGCCGATGACGAGGAGCCGGAAGGACCGGCGCCGGGCTCGGCGCCGTCTGGCTGCGCCTGGGCCTGGGCGCCGTAGACCGCTTCGCCGATCTTCATCGCGGCTTGCGACAAAGTCTGCGACGCCGCCTCGATCTTGGCCTTGTCGTCGGATTTCACCGCTTCGCGGGCGGCCTCGACGGCGGCCTCAACCTCCGATTTGACGTCGGCCGGGACCTTGTCGCCGTTGTCCTTGAGCGACTTCTCGACAGAGTGGGCCATGCCTTCGAGGGTGTTGCGCGCTTCGACCTTCTCGCGGCGCTCCTTGTCCTCGCTGGCATGCATCTCCGCATCCTTGACCATCTTCTGAATGTCGGCTTCCGACAGTCCGCCGGAGGCCTGGATGCGGATCGACTGCTCCTTGCCCGTCTGCTTGTCCTTGGCGGACACGTTGACGATGCCGTTCGCATCGATGTCGAAGGTCACTTCGATCTGTGGCATGCCGCGCGGCGCCGGCGGGATGCCCTCGAGATTGAACACGCCGAGCGACTTGTTGTCGGAGGCCATTTCGCGCTCGCCCTGGTAGACCTTGATGGTCACCGCGGTCTGTCCGTCCTCGGCCGTCGAGAACACCTGGCTCTTCTTGGTCGGGATGGTCGTGTTGCGGTCGATCAGCCGAGTGAACACGCCGCCAAGCGTCTCGATGCCGAGCGACAGCGGCGTCACGTCGAGCAGCAGCACGTCCTTGACGTCGCCCTTCAGCACGCCGCCCTGGATCGCTGCGCCGACCGCAACGACCTCGTCGGGGTTGACGCCCTTATGTGGCTCCTTGCCGAACAGCTCCTTGACGACCTGCTGGACCTTCGGCATGCGCGTCATGCCGCCGACGAGGACGACCTCGTCGATCTCCGCGGCCTTGAGGCCGGCGTCCTTGAGCGCCTTCTGGCAGGGCTCCTTAGTCTTCTCGATCAGGTCGTCGACAAGGCTCTCCAGCTTGGCGCGGGTCAGCTTCATCGTCAGGTGCTTGGGTCCGCTCGCGTCGGCCGAGATGAACGGCAGGTTGACCTCGGTCTGGGCCGCCGACGACAGCTCGATCTTCGCTTTCTCTGCCGCTTCCTTGAGGCGCTGCAGGGCGAGCTTGTCCTTGGTCAGGTCGATGCCGGTCTCTTTCTTGAACTCGGCTGCGAAATACTCGACCAGCCGCAGGTCGAAGTCCTCGCCGCCAAGGTGGGTGTTGCCGTTCGTCGACTTCACCTCGAACACGCCGTCGCCGATCTCCAGGATGGAGATATCGAAGGTGCCGCCGCCGAGGTCGTAGACCGCGATCGTCTTGGAGCCGCTCTTCTTGTCGAGGCCGTAGGAAAGCGCCGCCGCCGTCGGCTCGTTGATGATGCGCAGCACCTCGAGGCCGGCGATCCGGCCTGCGTCCTTGGTCGCCTGACGCTGGGCGTCGTTGAAGTAGGCGGGGACGGTGATGACGGCCTGCGTCACCGGCTGGCCGAGGTAGGCCTCAGCCGTCTCCTTCATCTTCTGCAGGATGAAGGCGGAGATCTGCGACGGCGAATACTGCTTGCCGTGCGCTGCGACCCAGGCATCCCCATTCGAGCCCTTGACGATCTCGTAGGGTACGAGCTTGCGGTCCTTCTCGACATCCGCCTCGTCGAACCGGCGCCCGATCAGGCGCTTGATCGCAAAAAAAGTATTGGAGGCATTGGTTACGGCCTGCCGCTTCGCAGGCAGTCCGACCAGCCGCTCGCCGTCGTCGGTGAACGCGACCACCGACGGCGTCGTATTCATTCCCTCGGCATTGACGATAACCTTCGGCGTCGTGCCTTCCATGACGGCAACGCACGAGTTGGTGGTGCCGAGATCGATCCCGATAACTTTGCTCATCTTCTTTCAGTCCCTTGCTGTGTGGCGAACCGATGCTGACCCGAACCATTCGGCATCTTGCTGCCACAACCCCATTGGTCGTACCCGTTGGGGATGTGGAACGGTCCCCTGGCTCTGAACGTGAGTTCCCGAGTTATATAGGCGGGGCGATTTTGGCCTGCAACGCCGCTGGCGCATCGTTTGGGTGATAAGTGATACGGCTCGCACAACCGGGCATTGATAGGGCAGGAGAGGGGTGTTGAGGCGCGCAACCGCACGATTCCCCGCCGATCCGGTCCCCGCCATCCCCCTGGGCATCCCCCCGGGGTTTCGCCACCTGCGGGCCTGCCTCGACGCGGCAAGCCAGGCTGCGCTCATGGCCGAAATCGTCGCCGGACTTGCCGTCGCGCCGTTCTATCGGCCCACCATGCCGCGCTCGGGCAAGCCGTTCTCGGTCCGGATGACCAACTTCGGGCCGCTGGGCTGGACGTCGGACAAGGATGGCGGCTACCGCTATCAGGCGACCCATCCCGGGACGGGCCGACCGTGGCCGCCTATTCCACGCCGGCTGCTGGCGTTGTGGGACGAGCTTGCCGGCTTCCCCGCGCCGCCGGAAGCCTGCCTCGTCAATCACTATGCTGCAGGCACGAAGCTGGGCAGTCATGTCGATGCGGACGAGGACGAGACGGCGGCGCCGGTCCTATCCGTTTCGCTGGGAGATGAAGCGGTGTTTCACGTCGGCGGACTGCGGCGCGCCGATCCGAAGACCCGCCTGACCCTGGTGTCCGGCGATGTTGTGGTGCTGGGAGGAACGGCACGCCTTGCCTACCACGGCATCGATAAAATCGAGCCCGGAACGTCTGACCTCGTGCCGGGAGGCGGGCGCATCAATCTGACGCTGCGCCGGGTGACCCGAACGTGACCCGGGCTGCGGCGTCGAAGTCGTCTCCAGGAACGGAGATAGAGGGGCGCCGCCCTGATCATTCGCGTGCCCGATCACTCCCGGGGCGGCTCGTCTCCGCCCGCCGTCGGCCCGTTCTGTGCGTTCTCGCTCGTTGCCGCCGCGGCTGGTTTGGTCGGCTTGAAGCCGCCGCGGGCCACCGTCACCATGGCCGGCCTGAGCACGCGGTCTTCCAGCATGTAGCCGCACTGAAACACCTGCAGCACGGTCCCGATGGCAACGTCCGGATTGTGCTCTTCCATCACCGCCTGGTGCAGGTTGGGATCGAATGGCTGCCCGGCCGGATCGATGCGCTTGATGCCGTGACGCTCAAGCACTTGCATGAAAGCGCGCTCCGTCATGATCACGCCTTCCACCACGGCTTTCAGCGCGGGATCGGTCTCCAGCGCATGCGTGGGTACGGATTCGATGGCCCGCTGGAAGTTGTCGCCGACGCCGACGATGTCGTTGGCGAACTTGGAGATGGCATATTTCATTCCGTCCAGCTTTTCGCGCTCGGTGCGCTTGCGCAGATTATCCATCTCCGCATGCGCCCTGAGCAGCCGGTCGGTCAGGTCGGCTTGCTGGGCCTCCAGCTCCTTCACCCGCTCCTCGGCCGGGGTGATCTTCTCCGGCCCCGTGCCTGCCTGTTCGGCATAGGCGCTTTCGGCGCGCTCGGCGGGAGTCTGTGGCGTGCTGGAGGGTTGTGCGGCATGTGCAGGCGAGGGCTCCTGCCCCCCATGCTTGGCATCGTCGCTCATTGGTCCTCGAGAATTCGCGGTATCTGCGGCGCACGCTGATACGGTGCTTCAGGATTCACGGGCGATATCGACCCTCGGACCGAAAAAATCAAGTCAGCACTCGCCCGACCAGACGCGCGGTGTAATCGACCATCGGGATGATGCGGGCGTAATTCAGCCGCGTCGGGCCGATCACGCCGAGCACGCCCACGATCTGATGGCTCGTATCCTGGAACGGGGCAACGACGAGCGAGGAGCCGGACAGGGAGAACAGCTTGTTCTCCGAGCCGATGAAGATCCTCACCCCGTCGGCCTGCTCGGCGAGACCGAGGAGCTGCAGCAGGTCTCTCTTGTTCTCCAGGTCGTCGAAAAGCTGCCGGATGCGCTCCAGGTCTTCTGTCGCATTCACATCCTTGAGCAGATTGGACTGGCCGCGCACGATCAGGCTCTTGCGGTCGGCGAGCGTCCCCGACCACTCGGCCAGCCCCGCCTGCACCACCTTGCGCGTCAGCTCGTCGAGTTCGGCGCGCGCGCTTGCGAGTTCCGTCTCGATGCGCTGCCGGGCTTCCGTGATCGACAGCCCGCGGATATGCGCATTCAGGTAGTTGGCGGCTTCCATGAGCGATGAGGGCGGCAGTCCGGGCGGGACCGAGATCACCCGGTTCTCGACATCGTTGCCCTCGCCGACCAGGACCACCAGCGCACGGCCGGGTTCGAGCGGCACGAATTCGATGTGCTTGAGCCTGCTGACCAGCTTCTCGGCCAGCACCACGCCGGCGCAGTGCGAGAGACCCGAGATCATCTCGCTGGCCTCGGACAGCACCTGATCGACAGTGCTCTTGTTGCGCACCCTGACCTGTGCCTCGATCGAGCGGCGCTCCTCGGGGGTCAGCTCTCCCACCTCCAGAAGACCGTCGACAAACAGCCTGAGCCCCTGTTGGGTCGGCAGCCGCCCAGCCGAAGTATGCGGCGCAAAGATCAGGCCCAGATGCTCCAGGTCGGACATCACGTTGCGGATCGAGGCCGGCGACAGCGTCATCGGCAGCGAGCGTGACAGATTGCGCGAGCCGACCGGCTCGCCCGTGGCGAGATAACTCTCGACAATCCGTCTGAAGATCGCCCGCGAGCGCTCGTTGAGCTGGGCGAGTTCGTTTGCTTTGTCGTTCATGGTGCTCAAGCTGGCGAGCGGCCCCGAAACATCCGCGCAGCCGGCGGCTGGGCCGGGATCGGGCACGTTACCTCTGGCGCAGGAATGTACCGGTCGGTGCCGTACGGCGTCAAACCGGCAGTCGTCGGTCGCCGGGCGCGGCCTATGCCGGGGGCGCGATCGCGACGAGGCGCTGGAGCCGCTCATCGAGCAACGGCTCCTGCGGCAGCGCTATGCCGAAGTCGTGCTCCAGGATATGCCGCAGCTCGGCCGCGCTCGTGATCGTTCTCCGTTCGCTCGGTCCGCCGAGATGGTGCACTGAGAGCTGGTTGTTGGCGAGCGCCAGCCGCCGACCCTTCAGCGGCCGGGCGGCGATCAGGCGTTGCACGAACGCGGACCCCGGGTAGGTCGACATGAACCAGTTCGCCATTTCGTAGTCCGGCCCGATGTGCTCTTCAAGGCCGAACCGGTACATCGCCCGCCAGGTCTCGCCGGCCTCCGCTTCGAGCACCCAGTCACCGTTCGCGGCTTGCGTGAGCCGCACCCGCTCGTGCGGCGTCTGCTGCGTCAGTCCGGCTTCGAGCCTGAGCGGCGCCGTCAGCGTCAGGCCGCCGAAGCCGGCATCGGCGACGTAGCGGCCCTCGTCCAGTTCCAGCAGCATTAGCATGTGATTGCGCGGATGCCGCCCCCCGCCCGGAGGCGTCGAGTACAGGACCCGTGCCGACAGTCCGGCAGGCTTGAACCCGAGCGAGTCGAGCGCGGCCCACAACAGGGTGTTGTGCTCGTAGCAATAGCCGCCGCGCCGGTCGCGCACGAGCTTGGCCTCCAGCGTCGGCAGATCGAGCTGTACCGGCAGGCCGAGCCACGGATATACGCTGTTGAAGGCGAGCGCCTGGGGATGCAGGGCGCACACGGCGCCGAGCGTGGCGAGCGTCGGGGTTCGCGGCCCCGTATAGCCGATGGCGGACAGGTAGGCGTCGAGGTCGATCGGCATGCAATACTCCCCATCGGGGACGGTTCGATACGGTGGACGACTTGCAGTCCGACGAGCGGACATGCCGAGGCTTTGCGCAAGCTTTTCCGGGCGGCGAGCCTGGGATCTATCCCCCCTCATCCTCTATCACGCCCGGCGCGCGCTTGACAGAACCAGTCCCCGGTGTGCTTTGTCCGGCCAGTCGAAACCCAGCTTTACAGGCAGAGTCCCAAGGTTCCTACCGATGTCCGAGGCTCCCCTCCACCGCTATCGCTCACACACCTGCGGCGCGCTTCGCGCCGCCGACATCGGCAATTCGGCCAGGCTGTCGGGGTGGGTGCATCGCGTGCGCGATCACGGCGGCGTGCTGTTCGTCGATCTGCGCGACCACTACGGGCTGACCCAGGTAGTGGCCGATCCGGACAGCCCCGCGTTCGCGGTGGCCGAGACGTTGCGGTCGGAGTGGGTCGTGCGCGTCGACGGCAAGGTGCGCAGGCGGCCGGAGGGCACCATCAATCCCGAGCTGCCGACCGGCGAGATCGAGATGTACGCCGCCGAGATCGAGGTCCTGAGCCAGGCAAAAGAGCTGCCTGTGCCGGTGTTCGGCGAGCCGGACTACCCCGAGGACCTGCGCCTGCAGTACCGCTTCCTCGATCTCAGGCGCGAGACGCTGCACCAGATCATCATGACCCGCATCGCTATCATCCGCGACATCCGCGAACGCATGCAAGACGCGGGGTTCAACGAGTTCCAGACGCCGATCCTGACGGCCTCCAGTCCGGAAGGCGCGCGTGACTTCCTGGTGCCGTCGCGCATCCATCCCGGCAAGTTCTACGCGCTGCCGCAAGCCCCGCAGCAGTACAAGCAGCTCCTGATGGTGTCAGGCTTCGACCGCTATTTCCAGATCGCGCCCTGCTTCCGCGACGAGGACCCCCGCGCCGACCGGCTGCCGGGCGAGTTCTATCAGCTCGATCTCGAAATGAGCTTCGTCACCCAGGACGACGTGTTCAACACCATGGAGCCGATCATCCGCGGCGTGTTCGAAGCGTTCGCCGGCGGCAAGGCCGTGTCGCAGCAGTTCCGCCGCATCCCGCATGAGACCGCGATCGCCAGGTACGGCAGCGACAAGCCGGACCTGCGCAACCCGATCGAGATGCAGGATGTGACCGAGCATTTCCGCGGCTCGGGCTTCAAGGTGTTCGCCAACATCCTGGAGAAAGACCCCAAGGCACGGGTTTGGGCCATTCCCGCGCCGACCGGCGGCTCGCGCGCGTTCTGTGACCGCATGAATGCCTGGGCGCAGAAGGAAGGCCAGCCGGGGTTGGGTTACATCTTCTGGCGCGCGGAGGAAGGCGAGGCCGGCGCCGGTCCGATCGCCCGCAATATCGGCCCTGAGCGCGCGACGGCGATTTTCAGGCAGGTGGGTCTGGCGGTCGGCGATGCCTGCTTCTTCGTCGCCGGCGATCCGTCGCGCTTCTTCAAGTTCGCGGGGCTCGCGCGCGACGAGATCGGCCGCGAGCTGAAGCTGATCGACGAGAACCGCTTCGAGCTGGCCTGGATCGTCGATTTTCCGATGTACGAGTGGAACGAGGACGACAAGCAGATCGACTTCTCGCACAACCCGTTCTCGATGCCGCAAGGCGACGGTGAGGCGCTCGATGCGGCAATGGCTGCGGGCAACGAAGCGATCCTCGCCCTCAAGGCCAACCAGTACGACCTTGTCTGCAACGGCTACGAGATCGCCTCCGGGTCGATCCGCAACCACCGTCCCGATGTCATGATCAAGGCGTTCGCCATCGCCGGGATCCCGACGGCCGATGTCGAAGCCAGGTTCGGCGGCCTCTACCGCGCGTTCCAGTTCGGCGCTCCGCCGCACGGCGGCATGGCGGCCGGCATCGAGCGCATGGTGATGCTGCTGACCGGCTGCAAGACGGTCCGCGAGGTCGCGCCGTTCCCGATGAACCAGCAGGCTGCGGATCTGTTGATGGGTGCGCCGGGCGAGGCCTCTCCGAAGCAGCTCAGGGAGCTGTCGATTCGGGTCGTGGTGGACAAAAAGTAGCGCCGGCGCCGCGCCCGGACCGAACGCCTCAATCGCGTCAGAGAGCGGGCGCATGTTCAGGCTGAACGTCACCGAGGGCAATCATGCGCATAGAGACCAGACGCAAGCTCGACAGGGCCCTGCTGAAGGCGCGGCTGATCAAGGTCGGTGCTGTCGTGGCAGCCGTGGCAGCGACAGTAGCGGGATTGTACTTCGCCGGCCTTGACGCCCGGACCGAGAACCACACCGTCGCAGGCGTGATCGCGCGGCTGTCGCCGATCACCGGCAAGAACGCATACGGCGGCATTCTGGCCGACATCAAGCTCGCCTCGGGCGGACACGTGAACGTCGTGGTCAACCGCGCCAGCCACCCGCACGTCGGTGACAGGATCAAGGTGGTGGAGCACAAGCACCTGACCGGCCGCCTGACGTACACGTGGAGATAGCCCGGCCGGCCGACGCCGCGCCCTGTCGTTCGACGCCGCTCGCATTGCGCCGACCCTGACGACGCGCTAACTCAGGTGCGGCAATGATAGAGCGCGCAAGCGGCCCTCCCGCGGCTGGCACGAGCGCAAGGCTGGAGGAGCGCGATTTGGCGGCGGTGGTGGACGCACGCGGCACAGGCGGTCACCTTGCGGTTGGGACCGGCATCGGCCAGCCGGTCCGGCGCAAGGAAGACGTACGGCTGCTGACCGGCAACGGCCGCTACAGCGACGATCTCGTCCTCCCCGGCCAGCTTTTCGGGTTCGTCCTGCGGTCGCCGCACGCGCACGCCGTCGTTCGCACAATCGATAGCGTGGCGGCAAAAGCTGCTCCCGGCGTCGCCGCCGTATTGACCCGCGACGACATCGTCGCCGACCGGCTGAAGCCGATCCCGCCCGACTTCTTCTTCCTCGGCCCGATCGAGGTGCAGAAACAGCTCCCCGACGTGCTGCTGGTCAATTCCGACGGCTCCGACATCTTCCCTTCGCCGTTTCACCTGTTGGCCATGGACCGCGTGCGCTTCGTCGGCGAAGGCGTGGCGTTCGTCGTGGCCCGGACGCTGGCGCAAGCCAAGGATGCGGCTGAGCTGATCGAGGTGGATTATGAGCCGCTCCCCGCCGTGACGGCGACGCGTGATGCGGCCGCGCCCGGCGCTCCGCTGCTGTGGCCGGACAACCCGTCCAATGTCTGCGTGGATGGCGAGGTCGGTGACAAGGCCGCCGCCGATGCGGCATTTGCCGGGGCCGCGCATGTCGTCACCCTCGACGCGTGGATACAGCGGGTGACCGGGGTGCCGATGGAGGCGAGGTCCTGCGTCGGCGTCTACGATCCCGATACGGATCGATATACGTTGCATGCGGGCTCGGGCGGTGTCGTACGCCAGAAGGGCGAGATCTCCGGCATCCTTGGTGTGCCGGTCGAGAAGGTCCGCGTTGTCGCCCGCGATATCGGCGGCAACTTCGGGACCAAGAACTCGATATTCCCGGAATTCGCGCTTTGCGTCTGGGCATCGCGGCGCACCGGCCGGCCGGTGAAATGGACGTGCGAGCGCACCGAGGCATTTCTCACGGACTATCAGGGCCGCGACCTGGCCGCCCATTGTGAGCTTGCGCTCGACAAGGAGGGCAACTTCCTCGGATTGCGCGGCGACAACCTGTCGAATCTCGGCGGCTATGCGGCGTCGACAATTCCGCTGCGCAAGGGCCTCGGCATCATGAGCGGGCTCTACCGCATTCCGGCTGCGCACTTTCGCGGCCGCGCGGTGATGAGCAATACCGCGCCTACCGCGCCGTACCGAAGTGCCGGCCGCCCGGAAGCGATGTTCATCATTGAGCGGATTATCGACAAGGCCGCCCAGACCTGCGGGTTCGACCGCATCGAGTTGCGGCGCCGCAACCTGATCGACCCGGATGAGCTGCCGTATCGCAATCCGCTCGGCGTCGTCTACGACAATGGCGAGTACGCCCGCGTCATGGACCGCGCGACCGAACTCGGGGACTGGAACGGTTACGGCAAACGCCGCGCCGCCTCGATGGCCGCCGGGCGCTATCGCGGCATCGGTCTCGCGAACTACATCGAGCTGACCTTGGGCAATCCCCGCGAGCGGGCCGAGGTGATCGCCAACCCGGATGGCTCCGTCGACGTCGTGATCGGTACGCTTGCGAGCGGACAGGGCCATGAGACCAGCTTTGCCCAATGCGTTTCGGAGTGGCTGGGTGTGCCGTTCGAGAGCGTCCGTCTGGTCCAGGGCGACACCGATATCGTGCCGGTCGGCGGCGGCTCGCATTCCGGCCGTTCGATGCGGATGGCAGGCTTTGTCATGGGCAAGGCTGCGGACGGCGTCATCATCAAGGGCAAGCGCATTGCCGCCCTGATGTTCGATACCCGGCCGGAGGAGATCGAGTTCAAGTCGGGCATCTTCGCGCATCGCGGCACCAACCGCTCGGCCAGCCTGAAAGAGGTGGCGGTCGCCGCACGTGAGCGCAGCGACCTGCCGGACGACCTCAAGGGCCGGCTCGCCGCGGAGCACGATCATCTGTTCAAGGAAGGCGGCTTTCCGTACGGCTGCCACGTATGCGAGGTCGAGGTCGATCCGGAGACCGGCCGCGTCACGCTCGAGCGCTATGCGGCGGTCGACGACGTCGGCCGTGCAATCAATCCCCTGATCCTGCATGGCCAGGCCCACGGCGGCATCGCGCAGGGCGTTGGCCAGGCCTTGTGGGAGCATTCTCACTACGACGCCGAAAGCGGGCAATTGCTGGCGGCATCGTTCATGGACTACGCGATGCCGCACGCCGACACGCTGCCGTCTTTCGTGACCGGCATCAGCGAGGTGCCGAGCCCAACCAATCCGCTCGGCGTGCGTGCCGGCGGCGAAGGAGGCACCACACCCGCGTTGGCGGTTGTCATCAATGCCGTCGTGGACGCGCTCGCGCCGCTCGGCATCACCCATATCGACATGCCGGCGACGCCGGAGAAGGTATGGCGCGCCATACGGAATGCGAAGTAACGTGAGCCAACGCGAGAGTTGGGCCGATCGACCTCCATGCTGCGGAGCCGGACATGAGCGCCATTGATTTCGACAAGTTCCGCCTGCGCTGCTTTGTCGAGCGGTTGATCGAGATGGGCGAGGCTGAGGTTCACGACGAGCCGGTCGCACTCGCTGACATGTCCGGGATCATCGAGGCGACGGACAAGGCGACAGTGTTCCGTAACGCCGGACCACAGCGCCTGGAAATTGCCGCTGCGGTCTCCGGATCGCGCCGGCGCCTGGCCGCAGCTTTCGGTGTCGGGGAGCGCGAAATCGCCCGCGAGGTAATGCGCCGCCTCGGCAATCCGCAGCAGATCGTCGAGGTCCCCGGCAAGGATGCGCCGGTACAAGCGGCGGTGATGTCGGGTGAGGCCATCGACCTTACGACGCTGCCGTTCCATCTCCAGCATGAACATGACGGCGGCGTCTACATCTCATCCGGCCTGGACTTCACCATTGATCCGGCGACCGGCAAGCGCAACGTCGGCGCGCGGCGGCTGATGCTGCGGGGCAGGCGCCACATGCGCACCAACCTGACCGACAGCTCCGACCTCAAGCTGATGTATCTCAAGGCGGTGGAGAGAAAGGAGCGGCTGCCGATCGCATTCGTCGTCGGCCATCATCCGATCGATTTCTTCACCTCGGGACTGAAGATCCCAACCGACGAGTTCCAGTTGCTCGCCACTCTGCGCGGGGCGCCCATTCCGATGGTGAAGTGCGTGACGTCGGACATCCTGGTTCCCGCCGATGCCGAGATGGTGATCGAGGGCTACATCGACGAGCAGGGCTATCGGGAGATGGATGGGCCGTACGGCGAATTCTGGGGCTACTACGGCGCCATGCACATCGACCCGGTCATCCACGTGACGGCGATCACCCACCGCGGCGACGTCCTTCACCAGACGACCCTTCACGGTCCTGCCAGGCTGTCCCGCCAGGAAGCGAGTCACACGACGTCGGTGGCGGCGGAGATGGTCTCGACGCGCGCATTGCGCGAGGCCGGCATCGAGGCCGCCGCAATCCATTCGCCTCCGGCAGCGCCGATCTTTCACACCATGCGCGTCGCGCTCAAGGACGCCACGCCGGACAAGGTCCGCACGACGATGGAGGCGCTGTTCCGCGTCAAGGGCGTCAAGAATATCCACATCGTCGATGACGACGTCGACGTGTTCGACGACGAGGCCATGACGTGGGCGATGGCGACGCGGTTCGATCCGGAACGGGACGTCGTTGTCTCGTTGCAAAAGCAGGTCGCATTCTATGCCGATCCGAAAGCGGACCCGGACGGCCTCGTCCATAAGATCGCGTATGATCTGACCGATCCGACGTCGCGTTCGACACAGGTCAGGTTTGCACGTCCACGCCCGCCCGTCATCGAGGCCAGGGGCTCGAACGCCGGCGTCCGGCAGGCGCTGGAGGCCGGGCCGAAGTACTTCATCGATCTGATGGCCGCGGTCGGGAGCCGGGACGGCCGCGAGGTCGCGCTGGAACTCGATGCGCTGCGCGAGTCCGGCGAGCTGACACGCCTCGATAACGGCGAGTACGCACTGATGTCGCAGACGCCAGGTCGCGAGCGCGTGCTCTGAGCCGCCGGACGTTCACGTCCTGAAGCTGCGCCTGGGATCTGTGCCCAGCAGCAGGCCCAGGAACAATCCGGCGACCAGACCGGAGACGTGCGCGGAGAGGCTCACCTGCGGCAACTGCAGATCGATGCCGAACTGTATGACCAGCACCGCAGCAATCAGCAGCAGCCCCCGCCGGTCGAGCACGTCTCGCGTCCGCGCCCAGCCGACGATGCGGCGTGCGACTTCAAGTCCGATCAGAGCGAAAATCGCGCCGGACGCTCCGACCAGCACCGCCGGCGGTGTATAGCGGTACCACATCAGCGCAAGCACGGCTGCGGTCGATACGATGCCGCCGCCGAGGTAGACGGTGAGAAAGCGCAGGCTCCCCACGCGCGCCTCGCTCTCCCGGCCCAGCAACAGCAGCAGGAACATGTTCACCGCCAGGTGCAGCGCGCCATAGTGCAGGAACAGCGCCGTGCCGAGGCGCCACCACTCGCCATCCTCGATGATCGCGATCGGCCACATCGCGCCAAGCCTGACGAGTGCGCGAAGATTTTCCGATCCGCCCCAATTCTCCTCGAACGCGAACATCGCGATGTTGGCGGCGAACAGTCCAAGCGTTGCCGGCATCTGCACGAGCGGGTTGCGGCTGCGGGCCGGTTGGTTGGCGAGCCAGTCTTCGGCCCAGTCGAGCGCCCTCACGCCGGCCGGGCTGAGGTACTCGGCACTGACGGGCGGCGTGCTGAGATGCCGTTCCGCCGCCAGGCGCAACGTGGGCGAAGCCGCTTCCGACGCGAGGCGGCGCAGCGGGGAGCGCCACGGCAGTTCGGGCCCGCCGCCAGCCTTGAGCGCGATCGCGCGCCAGTACGCCTTGGCCTCGTCGGGGATGCTCGTGAGCGCGCCGTCCAGAAGCCGCTCCACGCCCTTGCCACGCCCCGTGAATGCGAGCACGAACAGCAGCGATGTTGCGAGGTCGGCCCCGATCAGCGACGGCTTCGCCGCGACGAAGGCAGACACCATCTCGTCGAGCCTGCCGCATTCGCCGAGAGCTCGAATCTCGAGCGCCCGCATCTCGCTCGCCGGTCCGGGATTGGCCTGCGCCAGGTCGAGCAGTCCCGGCCAATCGTCCTGCGTGCGCAGAAGCTGCATCCGCAGCGCCACCTGCTCGGATGGGGATGACCCGGCCTCGAGCGCGCGTATGGCGGCGCGGCGGTCCTCCAGCGACGCGTGGGATTGAGCTTTCAGCGTGGCTGCCTGGAATCGCGTCCGGGCCGTCGGATGCAACAGCACGACCCAACCGGCATAGCGCGCCGCCGCATCGATCCTGCTGCCGTTCACGCCGCGGTTCACGAGGACGGAGAATACCGTCGGCAGCAGGACCAGCGGCACGAACAGGATGGCGACGATCGTGCCGGCCCAGTTCGGCAGGGCGTAGAGCGCTGCCGCGCTGGCGACGACGACCAGGCCGTGCACGGCAATCCAGCTCGCTGCTCCGACCGGCCGATTGATCAGCAGCACGAGTATCGCTACCAGCGAAATGGACGTCAGGTTGATGGCAATGAACAACTGCAGGTCCATCGGGTGCCTTTGCTTCATCCCCGCGCGAGCAGAGGCATGACTGGATTGTCG
>JBFWYV010000038.1:0-24074 GCA_050186055.1 Hyphomicrobiaceae bacterium
CGCGGGGTAGGCAGTGGCGGTCGGCAGCCGTGGCGGTAGCGGTGAGGCTCGCCTTCACCCGGTCGCAGAGCGCCAACAGTGTATCGACCTTGGCGACGACGCGGCATTGTTCGACGGGAGGTGGAAGGAGGGACGCCTGTGCGTCCTTTTCGATCGCCTCGTCGGACACAGAAGAAACGAACCTGGTCATTGATCGCCGATCCTCATCTGCACTTACGACCCCGTCATGGCCCGATCTGGCGCTTACTTGTCCTTGGACTTCTGCGCGTTGCGCGCTAGCCGGCCAATGTCTTCCCTCGTCATTCCCTTTGTAGTTCGCAGCAGTGCCGCCAGTTCAACCGGGCGGCGCTTGATGATGTCCGACAGGTCGCTCGCGACCCGGCCTGCCCGCGCCAGAAGTTCGTCTACGTCACAACCGATGATCTGCGCAATCGCCTTGACCTTGTCCTCGGCCGGTGGCGCGAACTCGTCTCGCTCCACCTTCGACAGATAGGTCGGACTTACCCCGATCAATTTTGCCATTTCGCGCAAGCCTATTTCTTCCTGCTCGCGAGCGCGGCGAATGAAGGCGCCGAACTTTTCTCCTGACATGCCGGTCCGTCCCGTCGAGTGTTTACGTATCACTTTACACGCGATTCGCGCCAATCCGCCGATTGACACCTAAACACTCTTTGTGAATCGATCCTCAGACCGCGAGGCGGGCTTCCATGCCGCGAGCCCGGGCGGAGGCGCGGATAACGCTCTGTCGCAGGATCGAATGGACTTTCGAAGTGGCCGACCTTCTTACGCACGCCGCGAGCGCAGTCCGACAGTTGCTTGCCGGGTTATGACCTATACCTCGCGTAGCAGTTCGGGTTCTGAGCAATGGGAAAGCCGCTGACACGCACGCAATGCCGAACGTCGGCCCGAGAATAAGCGAGGCCCGCCTAAATGTTGGTCTGATCAGGTGGCACGCCGACGGGCAACTGAGCGGCGGCGCCATCTGCTTCCTCGCAGGGCACACTTTCCATGCCGACGCCATAACAGGTCATTGACAGTGACCCCATGGCGTAGCCGCGCAGCAGAGCCTGGGCGCTCCTGTCCGCGGCGGCCAAACCCGCCGTATAGAGCAGGGGAATGAAATGGTCAGGCGTCGGTACGGCCAGAGCATAGTCGGGATGCTCGACGGCTTTGAGAATGTCTGCCGGCGCTTCGGTCATCTGCCGGGCTATCATGTCATCGAAGCGATGCGCCCATTCGGCGCCGGTATCCGGGCGGTTCCACTCGATGCGACGCAGGTTATGCACGACGTTGCCGCTTGAGACGATGATCACGCCGCGCATGCGCAATGCGTTCAGCTTGGCGGCAAGGTCAAGGTGATAGTCCAGCGGCTTCAGAGCGTTGATCGACAACTGGACCACCGGGACATCGGCTTTCGGGAACATGTGCGCAAGCACGCTCCAGGTGCCATGATCGAGGCCCCATTGGTCGCGGTCGGCGCCGACCCAGCGCGGCTTGACGACTTCGGCCACCTCGCCGGCCAACTCCGGCAGCCCAGGCGCGGGGTAGTCGAATGCGAACAATTCATCCGGGAAACCGTAGAAGTCATGAATGGTGCGCGGCCGGGCCATGGCGGTCACGGCGGTCGCGCCGATGAACCAGTGCGCCGACACCACCAGCACAGCACGCGGTTGTGGCAGCGCCTGCCCGAGCTTACGCCACGCCCGCGTATAGCTGTTGTCTTCCAATGTGTTCATCGGGCTTCCGTGTCCGATGAAGAGTGCAGGCATGTTGATCATATCCGCTTCCCCTCATATGATCCGTATACTTATTATATCTTCGCGCTGCCGGCACGTTGGGCCCTCCTGGCTCACGGTGTGTCGGGGGGCGGGCGCCTGGACACGACTAGCCTCGGTATTGAGAACATGGAGTTGGAATACCTGTTTGTCGAGGTCGAGACCGATCATGGTTATCTGCATGGCGAGCACTGATCCTCACTTGTGGCCTCTCGTGACCACCGGGTTATGCCATGCGATACCGGGAGCGGCGTCGTCCAATCCATCAATGCCGGGAGAACTGGACCGGGACAAGCGCTACGAATCTTCTCGCGAAGGCGCCGCCGCCTTCGTTCGCCAGCGACCGCATGCCGAACTTTGAAGGATCATGCCTCTGCCCGGCCCCGCAGCAAAGAGTATAATGACGTGCAATGCCTAATCATCGCGGCTGGATGCGAGGGAGGCATGACCCGGAGGCCCCACGTCAAAGGATATCTCACGGACCTGCAGCAGTAGATCGAGGAGCATCATGAGCAACAAAATCGACGACTACATCAACCGGTCGACAAAGTGGCCGGAGGAAATGCGCGCCCTGCGCGACGTTCTGCTGAGCTGTGACCTTGACGAAGCGTTGAAGTGGGGAAAGCCATGCTACGCGCACGGCGGCTGCAACATCGTCATCATGCAGGAGATGAAGGCTTTCCTCGCGCTCATGTTCTTCAAGGGCGCTTTGCTCGACGATCCGCAGCATGTGCTGGTCGAACAGGGGCCGAACTCCCGTTCCGCGCGCCGTATGCAGTTCACCTCGGTGGATGAGATCAACCGTCGGGCCAAGTTTGTCCGCGCTTACGTCAGGGAAGCGCTTCGCATCGAGGCTGAGGGCCTGCGGCTCGGGCCGAGACCGGAGCTCGAATTGGCCAAGGAGCTAAAGCAACACCTCGCTGAAGACCCTCGCCTCAAGGCTGCCTTCGAAGGTCTCACGCCTGGTCGTCAGCGGGAATACAACTTGTTCGTCTCAGCCGCCAAGCAAGCGCGCACCCGCGAGACAAGGGTCGATAGATGCGCCGGCAAGATCCTCCAAGGCAAGGGTCTGCGAGAGTAAGCACTCCGGCCAACCCGGCGCTGCGACCGACAGGGTCCGCCATGCCACGTCCTGGCGCATGGCCATGTACTGCCCACGATCGCCGCTACCATGCCTTCACGGCCAGGACGTCAGTGGGCGCATCGGCGAGGAGATCCTCAGCGACGCTGCCGAGCATGGCATTGGCGATGCCGCTGCGGCCATGAGTGCCGATGGCGACGAGGTCGGCGTTGAGGCGCGCGGCCTGCTCCTTGATCACATCCTGCGGCCGCCCTTCGTCGAACTTGATCTCCAGCCGCCGCTCAGGCCCCGGCAGATGAGGGAGAAGGTCGCGCAGGTCTTGCTCCATCATGCGCCTGAATTCGTTCTCCTCCGCCTGCGCGACCTGCTGTACGGTCCTGCTCTCGAGCAGACCTTTGTAGGGCACGTGGGTGGCATGGATAAGTTGGACGTTGGCCTCCGGCGCGAGACGCACTGCTGTTTCGAGCGCGCGGCGGGAGTGGGGCGACAGATCGACGGCAACAACCGCGTTCTTGTAGCGTCCGACGACCGGCTCTCGCACAACCAGAACCGGTCGACGGCCCAGACGTATGATGCGCTCAGCTGTCGTGCCGTGGAACAGCGGCCGCGTCGAGTGGCGGTGGATGCCGAGCACAATGAGGTCCGCGTCGGTTTCCTCCGCACGGCGGAGCATCTCGAAGAAATCCTCGCCGGGAATGATCTGGGTCGAGACGCGTACGCCCTCTGTCCGACCTAGAGCATCCAGCTGCGCCCCGACGGTGTTGTAGGCCCTCTCCGTCAGACGCTCTACGTCCTGCTGAGGTAGAGCATTGTCGACCACGTGCACAACCTCCAGGTTCGCATCGTGTTGCGCCGCGAGCAGCAAGGCACGTTGCAGCGCACGATCGGAGCGAGCCGAAAGATCGGTGCCGACCAGCAGTCTTCGCATCGGTTCATCCTTTCCTTTCAACCTTGATTTGTTGGGCGAACCTTCGCCGCCGCATTGACCTCGCTCAATCGTTGACAAGACACAAGGCGCCCCGTGCCAGCCGACACGCGAGCCTAATCCCATGGGTGGCAGTTTTCCAAACTGTCGGACCCTGACGATCGAGCTTTTGTGGTCAAATCGTGCTTGGCCAGACGATGCCACAGCAACCGCTCGTCGATGCCTGCAATTTGCAAGACATGCCGGTCGCCGATCCCGGGCAGTCGAATTCTGACGACATGCTCCGGCGTCTGAGAACGGCAGACATGAGAACTGCGTCCTCGAGCTTATCCTGCGAGATACCAATTCGGGACAAAGAATTCGGAAGTCGGCGTGTCGCTTGGTCTGCAGCGCCGCATGCCATTGTTTTTCAGCGGCGCTGAGGTTGTCGGCTGGCTTCACATGTAACTGTCAGGTTCTCGAGCGCGACGCCCCTCGGAAGGGCTCGTCTCAGGCGTGCCAATCGACACGGCTCTCGCGAAGAACATCCCGGTTGGGGTCGAGGCCGATCCCAGGCCGGTCCGACACCGCAATGCGTCCGTCTTTCGGTTCGGGCACATTGAGAAAGAGATTGCGCTCCAGCCGCTCGTTGCCGAGATGCATTTCCATCATGGTGCCGTTGCGGAAGCCGGTCACATGATGCAGCGAAAACAAGCCGCCACCGCCTGCGTCGGACAGAGGCTTGTTATAGATCTGCGACAGCGCCGCCACACGGCGCGTCTCCGTGAAGCCGCCGTTGTACATGTTGTTGACCATCAGGATGTCGACAGCATCAGCCTCGATCCACTCGCGGAAGCGGCTGGCATAGCCGTCGAACTGACCGACTGCGATCGGGATGCCGCTCCATCGGCGCAGATCGGCAAGCTGGCGCGCATCATTGCCGCGAATGGGATCCTCGAAGAACGCAATATCGATGTCTGAGATCAACCGGGTGAGACGAATGGCGTGATCGAACGGCAGTGTCTCGTTTGCGTCGAGCGCAATGGAAACACGATCGCCCACCGCATCCCGCACAGCCCTGATCCGGCGTGCATCCTCGGCAATCCCTCCCTTCACCTCTCCGACCAGAACCTTGAGGCAACCAAAACCCTCATCCGCCAGCTTCCGCGCGAGATGAACGAGCTGATCCTCAGTATACACGCTGAACCCGAATGTGACATAAACAGGAGCGTCCTTGCGTGCGCCTCCGAACATTTGCGACACACTGCGGCCGCTCGCTTTGCCAACGGCGTCCCAGATCGCCATATCGAGGCACGAAAGTGCCGCCATGCCTGCGCCGCTTCGCACACCACGCGGCGTAATCGCGGGCCAAAGCCGAGCATGGATTGCCTCGAAATCGCGGATATCCATGCCTTTGATCAGCGGCGCGAGGTCATGCTCAATCGCCGCCGCCACACCGTGCGCGAGCCAACGGCCGGTCATGCCGAAACCGGTATGGCCGGTGCTGGTCTCGATCTCGCAAACCACACGCAGCCCGCCTGCTGCCGGCTTCTCGACGAGCGGCAGCACCATTGGCAAGTTGTGCAGACTGGCGGTAGCCTTCACGATGTGCATTCAGACGCTCCCTGGCGGACGACCTTGCTGACTTCTTCTCCGTAGAATTATTTTTTCGCTGCGATCGCTCTCAGCCGTTCCGAAATAGCCTTTGAGCGCTTTGAGAACCCGTCTACAAGGCTCTGAAGCTCTTCCCCGGTCATCGGCTCGAGCACGACCTTGCGATCCTTGGCAACTTTGATGAAATCCGGATCCTTCATCATGGCATCGAAGGCTCGGCGCAATGCGGTCAATCTCTCTGGCGGCACTCCCGGCGGGGCAGAAAGCACCTGCCCCATGTCGGATGGATGCACGGCGAACTCCAACAGCGCCTTATCCTCGGCATTGCTCGCCAGAGTCGTATAGCTGGGAACCTTTTCATAGCCCTTGAGTACCCGCCGCCCGATCTTGGCCAGAACATTGACCTTGCCGTCGCGCAGCCAGTTGGAACGACCAGCGACCAGACCATCCCAGGCGACCGTCGTGGCATCGATCTCGCGACGCTCCAGCGCAAGATAGGAATCGCCGGCTCCGCCAAGGCCAATGATGATCTTGAACCGCGCTCCGTAGGTCTGGTTGAGAAGCGCCGGATGGATATAGCTCACCGAACCACGCCCCGAGGATCCGACGATATACTCCTTCTTGCGCACGTCCTCGATCGACTTGAGCCCGGAAGCATCCCAGGAAATGAGAGCACGGGGCATGTCCGCAGCGCGACCGATATAGCTGAACTTGGCGACATCGAAGCGCACTGCGTCCGGCTGCGTGTCCTGGGTGATGAAATTGGTGATCTGCATTGCAAGCACGGTGCCGTCTTTCGGCGCCACGTTATACACGTAATTGGCGGCAACGACGCCGCCAGCGCCAACCCGGTATTCCCCCGCCATGCTGGGATGGCCTGGAATATGGCGTGGCAGATACTCGGCCATCAGCAATCCGAACAGCGATGTCGAGCCACCCGGCGAGGTCGGCAGAACGAGCCTGATGCTCTTGCCCTGATAGAAGTCGGCGACGGAGTCGGCCACGGCAGCCGTGGAGCCCAGGACAACGGCCGCCACCGTAGACGCGACAAGCGCATGCATCTTCATATGCTTCCTCCTCCAGGCAGGCTCGGATAAATCACAGCGATCGCTGACGCTAGGCTATGCGCGGAACGGACCGGCTGGTCAACCGCTGGGCTGGCCAACCAGGACTTGCGTCTATGGTGACACCGACCTGACAGAGCATGCCCGGCGGCCAGCTTGCGAGCCTACGGCGTATCCAATAGCCTGTGCCGAGGTCAATGGGCGCCGCGCCGTCCGCGACATTTTGCTGGCCTCACGCTACGAGATGAGTTCCGCTGCTTGCGATCGTGAGCGAGCGCCTCCAGTGCATCGTACACGGATACAGATCGCAGCGAGACATCGATTGGTGGCTGTTCCGCGCCTGTTGAAGCGTGCACCATCGACCTCTCGCGGAACGCAGTTCTGACGATACGCGCATCAGCAGCGTATCGCGTTCGAATTCCAAGGAGGCCGGAATGCAGGAGTTCCTTCTGCTCATGCACAATGACTACGACTCCCATGGCGCCGTCGAGAATTGGCAGCCCTATCTGGATAAACTGAGTTCCGTTGGTGCCCTCAGAGGGGGCAGCGCAATCGGGGCAGGCGTCACCATATGCAAGGCAGGTCATGCCAGAGCCATAACCGGGCATCTCACGGGATACCTGAAAATTTTAGCGCGAAACATTGACGATGCCCGCGAACTTGTCCAAGGAAATCCGGTTTATGAAGCGGGTGGCGCGGTCGAAATTCGAGAGCTGCCCGTCACCGGTTAGGCTGGTTTCTGCCGGTCCGCCTCTGTGGGCAGAGAAGCCGAAGCGACAACTGACAGGTCCCCCTGTAGCAGCTTGCTCTGCAGGCATCGCAAAATGGCCCGGGTGGCGTCGCCACCACCCGAAGCCTAAGTAGGGTCGCAGGAAACGGGTAAAGCAAACGACCCCCGGTGCCGCGAAAGATGTCCCTCTGGCGTCCGTTCGAGGGGAAAACGCCAGTACGCAGGAACTACCAATCCCTCCCGACTTTCACAGTCTAGGCAACGGCTCGCCGGCGCGCAACAAAACCATACTTATTTTGTAAGGTTTCTGAGATAAGTGAATCCAGCAGGCAAAAAAGATGGCAAGCGTGGCGGAGGTCTTCATACAGCATGAGCATTGCCGCCGTGGCCTCCGGCATCTTTGCACGGGGGGAGCCCGACGGCTGTCACTCCTCCTGACGCTGGCTCTCCCATTCGAGGAACCTGCGGAAGAGAGCCTCCTGCTTGACAGGATCGTTTGGTATGGCAAGTCCGGCATGAGCGCGTGCCAGCACCGGATCTATACCTCTGGCGCGGGCTGCATCGGCCTCGGTTTTGGCTTTCTTCAGCCATTCCTCGGCGGCCGGAAATCGCGTCAGTCCGGGAAGCTCCGCCGCCAAATTCGTTTGCCGCCATTTGGGATGCCGGGGCGGCTTACGAAATTGCTGAAAGTTCGAGAACATCGCATTGACCAGCTTCTCGACACGGTGATAGCGCTCGGTGTTGCGCGGCCAGTTGTAGGTAAAGAGGATCATCCCAAACCCGACCGTTTCAAGAGTCGTGTTGGCGGCCAATAACTGCGGATAATCGGCGTGGCTCAGCCGTGCTGGAAGAAAATCGCTCTCAAGCTCCTTCGTGTAAGGCACCGGAAGCAGCTTGATGTCGGAATCCAGAGCCTTCAGTTTTGTCAGGAAACCGACCGGTTTACCTGCTGTTATTACAGTGGCCGCCAACTCGCCGGACTTCACCTTCAGATACGCCGACGATTGCCCCATGTTGACCTCGCGGGCGTTGATCCCGAGAAGCCCAAAAATCTGACGGGTAGCAAACTGCGTACCACTGCCGACATCGCTGAAATTCACTTTTTTGCCGTTCAGGTCCGAGAGCTTCTCGATCCCCTTGCCGGCGAGAACATGCATTTCGGAGGTGTATAGCACCGTGATGTACGCCAGACGCCGTTCGATGCCCCCGCCGAGTTCACCGGTGCGCACCAGGTGTCGAATGATATTGGATTGTGTAATGCCGAGGTCGACTCCCTTAAGGTGCAGGACATCCACCACGTTCTGATATGCACCTTTGCCGACGATCGGCAGCACTCTCAGATCACCCTCCTTGTCCAGCACGGCTGACAAATCATAGGCGAGGTAAAGCAGCGTACCGTTCGGATTGCCGGAGACGATCGTGACGGTGTTCTCATTCACCTTCTCCGTCAGCACTCTATGCCCGCGATACGGCGGCGCCTGAGCCACGACCAGCGCGCCGTCGGATGGTGCAACATCAGATCCTTGGCAGAACCCTGTCTCGGATATCGCAACGGCCAGGAATACTGTGGTGAGAAATACGACTGCACGCGCCAAGATCATGGCACACACTCCCTCCCGCAATGCCCTCATTTATAAAGCTTCGTGGCTCACCCACGCATATCGCGTTAACGGACGCCGGTTCTATAACGTTTGGCAATGTAGTCTATTTCCATGACGAGGAAAATACCGGTGTTGCACCGTAGAAGCATCGGCCAATGCAGCCTCGTCCCATTCCAATCCGCGGTGCGCGCTCACCAATGAGAAGCGATCGGAATGACATTCTATCGACGTCAAAACTGTTCCCACTCAGAAAACGATGCAAAATGCCCGCGCAGACGATTAATGTGGCAAAAACGTGACGCAACTACGGGGTTGCACTGATGATTTGCAATTGGGACGCCCTCACCAGGGTGGAGTGGCCGCACCACGCGTTAGTCCGTAAACGCTGCGCATGAGGGCTTGAAACTATAGAACCCGTTCCTGACGGCTCTCCAGCGCCGGCTTCATTCCGTTACCGTGCGAGGTCTGAGGCTCGATACCATTTTCCGGCCATGCCGGCTTGTCGTGAGCCCATTCGCTGTGCGGTTCAACGCCGGCATGCTGGGCAAGCCGCACCAGATCAGCCACCGACCTGACACCCAGCTTTCTCATCATCCGTCCGCGATAAAGCTGATGGTCTTCTCGCTAGTTCCGAGATCACCGGCAATTTCCTTGTTGAGATTACCGGCGATAACGCGGACAAGCACCTCGCTCTCGCGAGGCGTGAGCGTGTCCACGAGCTGCCGTGCAAAGACCCGGTGCATTCGCTTATCAAAGGCCTTCGTCTCGAGTTCCATTGCTCGATCGATCGCGGTCAACAGGTCCGCTGTGCTGACCGGCTTCACCAGGAAGTCGGCTGCTCCTGCCTTCATGGCCTGAACTGCGACCTCGACATCCTCAACACCTGACAGAAATATAATCGGCATCCCGATATCCTGTTCCGCAAGCACTCTTTGAACAGCCAGGCCGTCCATTTCGGGCATTGCAATATCCAGAACGACGATGCCCCGTCCCTCAACCTCATACGTTGACACGAAGTTCGATGCGGAATCGAACGATTTGACCTCATAGCCACGAACCGTCAAAAGCCGCTTCAGACTTTCCAGCACATGCACGTCATCGTCGACAAGATGGATCGCGATGTCACTCCTGTCACTCATCGTGCCACCATATCCCCTTTCGCTCGCTTCACCGCAGCAGCGTTACATCGCCGTCGCCTCCGCAAATGAAACGCCGCCTGACGCCCAACGCACTTGGCGATCTTCAATCGATGAGAATAATCGGACGTCGATCGCCTGCCATTGTCCGACGGTTCACCGAGAACCTTTTCAACAGCGGCCACCTGCTAATCCGACGGCGGTGTCGCACTATCCGAAAGTATCTACTGGTTCAATTAATCGACAATCTGACGCCAAATATTCAGCGCCAGAGCAATTGACGAGGCTGGCGGCGCATCCGTAAGCGCATACGCGAAAGCGGCATTGCTCAGCAGTGACAAGCCGTAACCCTGCGCGCCGAGAAATCGCATTCAACGACTTGCAGGCACCGATGCGCACGCCATCGGAATATAGATAAATTTGCAGTAGCCGCACCGATCCTGAACAGCATGCCATCTCTATTGGAGTTGGACCTTGGTCCAACTAAACCACGGCACGGCAAGGGAGTAGGCTTGACGCAAAGCGATCAGCTTTACACACGCCGGTCAACCAAATCTCCGCCAGCTCGAATACCACCATTCAATCCATCACCGGCGCTTTCTCTTCAGAATACGCGTAAGAAGGACAAAGCACATGACGAACGACATTGTCTCTGCCGTCACCAGTTTTCTAACGCCGGAACTTACCGAAAAAATGGCGTCCGCCGCTGGCTTGGATCGATCCCTGGCAGATTCGGCAATCGGTGCGGTCGTGCCTTCGATATTGGGCGGAATGGCCAATCTGGCTGGCAAACCAGGTGGCGCGAAGCAGCTTGCGAACGCGGTGGCAAATCAGCCCTTCGACGTCATGGATACTCTGACGACCAGCCTATCCGGATCCACCCAATTGGCACAGCGGGGCGGAAATCTTCTGTCTACGCTTTTCGGTTCCGGAGTATTCAGCACACTCGCATCTACCGTGGCCAGGTTTCTGGGTGTAGGTGATGGCGCGATAAGAACCCTGATGGGGCTTATCACGCCGGTAGTTATCGGCACTCTGGGCAAACAACAACGTGCATCCGGTCTCGATGCCGAAGGTCTTGCCGGCTTGCTCCTCGGACAGAAAGACAGGATTGCGGCGGCGATGCCTTCGGGACTCTCCAGCATGCTGAATGCCGGCAATGTATTTGATAGCATCAGCGCTTCTCCGCCGACCGCCGCAACACAGTACGGTTCACGACCGGCGGCGATGCATGTCGCTTCCAATGCAGCGTCCAGTCCCCGCCGCCAGTCAACCGGCGCGAACTGGATGTATTGGGCGCTGCCCGTTCTCGCGCTTGCCGGCATAGCATGGTATCTGCTGTCGACTGCCGGCAATCAGCCCGTCATAAGAACGCAACCGGTAGCCCAAGCACCCGCCAGCACGCCAGCAGGCACCAGGACATCCATTTTTCTTGCGCAGATCCCGGATGACTGGATCTCGATCGGCAACACCAGCAACGACTATGTCAACAACGACATTCACAACAACGCCGGCGCGACTATCGGTACTGTGAAGGATGTCCTGGTGGATGGAAACGGACGGATGGTCGCCGCCATCATCAGCGTTGGACGGACGCTGGCGATCGGTGAGAAAGATATAGCGGTACCGATGTCCAGCCTTCGGCTGGAAGACACCGGCCCCGTTCGGCGCATAGTCATCGACACAACGAGCGCGGAATTGGAGGCGACACCTCCGCTCAAACGGAACGCCCCGGCGAAGCCGTAGTTCTTGCTTGTCGCCTCAATGGCCTCCTGCAGGTTCGCTGCCACAAGGCAACACGCCGGAGACCGTGAGCTGCTGCGGTACGCAGTGATATTCTGCACCTGTTCCGCCAGTGGCAACTGCGGTGCGGCGATAGCACAAATATTGAGACTGCAGTGCCCCAACCCTTTCTCTCGGTCGGGCTATGCATAGTGCGCTGCGTATCATTGTCGGCCTGACAGCACTGGCGGGCCTTGTGATCCTAGCCCGCCAGTTCGGTCTTGTCGGAAAGCCCCGCACTTCTTCGTCCCACATCGGAAATGAACTTCAATTTCAGACCCTCACCGACGACTGGAATGCTCAAATCAGCTCCGAGTCCTACTGGCGTTCAGAGCGCGCGAACCGCCGGGAGGACAGTCAAAGCCACCGCGTGTTGAACCGTACCGGGCCCAGCTATCTGATGCGAACGCCATCACCACGCAAGAGCCACGCACCATCAAAGGGGAAAGACGGTCTATATCGCACGATATGCGTCCGAGCCTGCGACGGCTACTTTTTTCCGATCAGCTACGGTGTCACGAGGAGCGGGTTTGGCCAGGACGAAGCGGCATGCAATCGAAGTTGCCCCGGTGGCCATCTCTATTACGGCAGCATACACAATGAGTATCCGGACGATCTCGTGAACTTGTCTGGAGAGCCATATCTCAGCCTGAGGAATGCAAACCTGTTCCGCAAAGTGTACGTCGAGTCCTGCAAATGCAAACCCCGCCCCTGGGAGCAGGAAGCAATCGATCGCCATCGCAGATATGCAATCGAGGCTCAACTTCGAAAAGAGATGTCAGCAGGGAAAACCCAACCTGAGAAAACGCGCCTCCCGCGCAGAAGCGAGGCGAGCTCAGCTCGGTAAGCCTCTTTAGGACACTTCAAGCTGAGCGGCACAGCTCCCCATCGTCGCCACTACACGAGCGACGTGTCTTTGACGTCATGCAGCGTAGATACCAGCTTGAGCAGAATATCGCCCCGGATTGGCTTGAATGAAAGGTGAATATCCCGGCTGGAAACCTCCTCCATCACTTTCGTTCTTGTGTCGCCGGTCAATACGATGGCTGGCACCTTCCAGGCCAAAGCCCTGCGCAACGCATTGACCGCGGAAACACCATTCATCTCGCCTGGAAGATTGTAATCCGTGACGATAACGTCCGGACGTCGCTTGGCATTCCCCACCTGGGCCAGAGCATCACCCATTGTCGCCGCAGACATAACCTTGCAATTCGCGGATTCAAACAAAGAGACAAGCGAGCTCCGAACCGAATAATTGTCTTCGATTACGAGAACCACACGCGGCATAGCGTCGATATAAACCGACTCGTCGTCGGCGAGCTCAAGTTCGGCCTCGGTTCCCAACGGAACTTCGACGAAAAAACACGAGCCTTTGCCTGGAGCGGAGCGCACGCCAATCGGGTGGTTCAACAGCTTCCCAAGCCGCTGGACGATTGCCAGACCCAGCCCGAACCCGACGCTCTTCCCCCTGTTCGCCCCCTGATAGTATTCCTCGAACACCCGGGGGAGTTCGTGTTCCAGAATACCAGCGCCGGTGTCCCAAACTTCGATGCGAAGCGTGCCGCATCCCCTGCGGCATCCCATCAGCACCCGTCCGCTGTCGGTGTAGCGCACCGCGTTGGAAAGAAGATTGCGTAGGATCACCTCGAGCAGTTGGCGATCGCTGCGCACAATGGCCTTCGATCTCACCAGCCGAAACACGAGCCCTTTATCTGACATTGGCCTGGCAAATTCCTTCTCGGCCAGAGCAATGACCTCGTTGATCGGAAAATCCTTAAACTGAGGTTGCAAGGTTCCTGACTCGAGCCGGCTTACGTCAAGCAAACTGACCAGGATTCCGTTCATCACTTTGACGGAATGCCCCATTTCGTCAACGACTGCGCTGGTCTCCGCGTCACGCACGCGACGATTGAGAGAGGCCTGCAACAGGTTCAGGGTCTGCAATGGCTGGCGCAGGTCATGACTCGCTGCAGCAAGAAATGTCGTCTTGGCCCGATCGGCACGCTCTGCCGCCTCAAGCGCGGACTGCAGTTGTTCCTGACGCTCCGTGAGCGCATCGATGTGATCACGCCTTTCGGCAAATAGCGCAGCAAGGACCAGCGTGCAGAATGACAGCGCCAGAATGGCGACTTGTGCGGTCAAGACTCGTTCGCCCGTCGACAGGTCTGGCAGCCCGAATACCCCGACTCCGAGCGTCGTAGCGCAGACGATGGTCAAGGCCATGATGAAAGCGCCGACCGCCGCAAAGCACGGTCCGCAGCGGGAACTGATCCAAAGCAGCAGAGGAAACAGCGCTGCGACCGTAACCTCGATCACCCACGTCGTATTGGGCATGAGAACGCAAAGACTGCACAACGCACCGATCGCCGCCAGGGCAAGCGCCCCTTCTGCAAGTTCCCGATGTGATGGCGGATGGCGTACCACCGCGCATAGTCCGATGACGAATGGCGCGACCGCAAGCATGCCGATCGCATCCGACGCAAACCAGTGCAGCCAGATGGTATGAAAGTATGCAGTCGAATCGTGGAATAATCTGAATCCTATCGCCCCGCCGACTCCGGAAACGGCCGTGCCGACGAACATCGCCGCGACCAGCCCTAGGACTTGATGCAGCCGGTTCAGACTGAATGATCCGCCATAGAACCGGTGGATCAGGCCGGCGACAATCACGGCCTCGGCCACATTGCACGCAGCGAAAACGAAAGCACTCCAGATATTTCTGTCGCCCAGAACGTTGGCCAGAATTGTAGCCCCGGCGACCCCCGCTATAATGGGGAGCCGCGCATAGGCGCCCAAGCCAATCATCGCGCCTGCGGCTAGTCCTGCCGCCGGCCAAAAGACGGCAACTCCGTCAGGCTGAGTGAGCAACGCCAGCCCCAGACGGGCTGCCACGAAGTAGGCGCCGGCCACCGCGAGAGCAATGGCAACATCGGCAGTCCAGGGAGAGCGGGATGTGCCGCCGACAGGGTGGTGTGTACTCAGCAATTGGAGATGCATGAGCGCCGATCCCAATCATGCTGCACGTTAATTTTAATCAGTCCGGATAAGCACCGCAATGGACGCTCTGGCCCAATCGCCCAACGTGGTGAAGACCGCACCCTCTCTTTTTGTTTTGTCGCGCAACAACACGCAGCCCGAGGCTGGCCGCATGAGAATGGACCCGCCACTGTCCGCCCGAGCGCAATGACGATCGAGCCATCCAGAGGACGGCGTCGTAAATCAGGCATCAGAATGACCTCGGAAGTCCGAGCACGTGCTCGGCGACGTAGGACAGGATCAGATTGGTCGAGATCGGAGCCACTTGATAGAGACGCGTCTCGCGAAATTTCCGCTCGACATCGTACTCCGAGGCAAACCCGAAGCCGCCGTGGAACTGTATGCAGGCGTTCGCTGCCTCCCATGAGGCTTTGGCTGCGAGATATTTCGCCATGTTGGCCTGCGCACCGCAAGGCTGGTTCGAATCGAACAACCGGCACGCCTCGAAGCGCATGAGATTGGCTGCCTCGACCTCGATGTAGCTTTCCGCGATTGGGAATTGCACCCCCTGGTTCTGACCGATGGGACGGCCAAAGACGATACGTTCCTTGGCGTAGGCCGTCACCTTGTCGATGAACCAGTAGCCGTCGCCGATGCATTCTGCTGCAATCAGCGTCCGCTCCGCATTGAGGCCGTCGAGGATGTACCCGAAGCCATCCCCTTCCTTTCCGATCAGATTCTCGACGGGAATCTCCAGGTTGTCGAAAAACAATTCGTTGGTCTCGTGATTGACCATGTTCGGGATCGGCCGAATGGTCATGCCGTTGGCCATCGCATGATGCAGGTCGACGATGAAGATCGACATGCCCTCGGATTTCTTTTTCACTTGGTCGAGTGGCGTTGTGCGCGCCAGCAGGATCATCAGATCCGAGTGCTGAATACGGCTGATCCAGACTTTCTGACCGTTGACGACGTAACGATCGCCGTTCTTCACCGCAACAGTCTTTATGCGGGTCGTGTCGGTGCCGGTCGTCGGCTCTGTTACGCCCATGGACTGAAGCCGCAGTTCACCGCTTGCGATCCTTGGCAGATAGAGACTCTTTTGGGCGTCCGATCCGTGTCTGAGCAATGTGCCCATGTTGTACATCTGGCCGTGGCACGCGCCCGAGTTGCCTCCGGAACGGTTGATCTCCTCCATGATGATCGAAGCCTCGGTCAGCCCAAGCCCGGAACCGCCGTACTGCTCCGGAATCAATGCCGCCAACCAGCCCGCCTTGGTCAAAGCCTCGACGAATTCTTCAGGATACGCTCGGTCCTCATCGATCTTGCGGTGATACTCGGCAGGAAACTCACGGCACAGAGCCCGGACGGCGTTTCGTATCTCATCGTGGTCCATCGAGGACGACATGCCTGATCTCCGTCGCTTGGCGATGCCCGGAATTTGGCTCAGATCGTCTTGAAAGCCAGCGCCGACCGGAACCGGTTCTTGACGTACGCGCCATCGCGCGGCGGCAGCACGCGCGGCGATTCGTCAGCCATGATTTTGAGTGTGGCCAAGGTCGTGCCCGATTTCGCGTGTATGCGATCCCGCAACTCCACGACGGCTGCCATATCACGTATGCAGGTCGTGATTGGGAAGTTGCAGGCAGCGGCAACGCTGCTGAGCTCCACGCCTCGTCCGGTATGACTCGTCTGCATGCCCGTCTCGCCGTAGTGGCCGTTGTCGAGCACGGCGATGGTAAGGTTCGGCGGCAACTTCTGCGCGATGCTCGCCAGTGCGCCGAACCCCATGAGCATCTCACCGTCGCCGGTCAGCACCAGCACGGGACGCGAGCGTTGCGCCATGGCGAGACCGAAGCCGACGGTCGCAGCACTTCCCATCGCGCCCCAAAGATAGAAATTGTGGTCGTGATCGCCGGCAGCCATGACATCGTAGGAAGCGGAGCCGAGCCCTGTGACAACCAACAGCCCGCCGCGGTCCTTCAGCAGCGCGGCGACAGCAGTGCGACGATCCAGAGATCCGGTGGCCATTCACTTCACCCACTTCTTTTCGCCGATCAGGCTTTGCCCGAGAAGCACCGCACACGCCTCGTCCCCGTTGAAGGCCATCGTTGCCGCTCCATGTACGAGACGCTCGACGTCCTCAGGCTTGTCGGCACGCCACGTTCGCACTCCCATCAGCTTAAGGGCAGTCTCGGTCGCCTGCCCCATCGGGTTCTGCCAGGGATTGAACTCGGCCCAATCGCCCCGCATCGTTACCAGCATGAGCAGCGGAAAGCGTGTCATCGCATGCAGCGCCAACGTGTTGAGGCAGTTGCCGACGCCGCTTGATTGCATGAGCAGGGCTCCCCGCTCTCCACCGAGCCAGGCACCGGCCAGATAGCCAATGCCCTCCTCCTCCGTCGTCAGCGCCAGCGAGACAATGCTGTTATCCTGCTCGGCACTGCGGATTGCCACCGCGTGGCCGGCATCCGGCACATAGACAAGATGCTTGACCTCGAATCGCTTCAGGATCGGCAGAATCTGATGCTGCCAGCCTGGATCCTCTTCGGCTTCACTCGGGATCATATCGCCTCCTGAAACGATCGCGACGGCGTCACAGATAGTCGGACAAGTTATGCTGCCCCCAACCGAGCGGCCATGTCTTGCGGAAGGTTTCGCGCGCGCCAGGACGGGAAACAGGTGGCTTGGTGGCATCGATCGCCCATTTGTCGGCAACCCTGCGCCGAGGCTGGCCTTCGACAACACGGGCAGTCGGATCAATCGGGTGGCCGCGCACGCTCGGCACGATATGGACGTCCCTGCTCGGCTCCACGCGCGTCGCGAGACACCAGTGGAGGTCCTCCGCACTCTCGACGTCGACGTCATCGTCAACGGCAATTGCCAGCTTTACGTTGGGAAATCTTGTCCCGAGCACAGTGATCAGCGTATCCATCGCCTGACCATCGTATTCAGGGCTCATCTTGACCACGCATGTCATCGTTCCACCCCACGGGATGAACAGAACGTCTCGCACGATCACGCCGAGTTCACGGATGCGTTCGAAGATGAGCGCCTCGTGCGGCAGCGAGATCAACGGCTGATGGTCCGTGAACATGAGCGTATTGACCTGCCTGAGCAGAGGCTCGCTCCGATGCAGAATTGCCGAGGCCTCGAAAATCGGCTGTGGCGATATACCGGGCACGTAGTAGAGCGCTTGTGAAGGCCCCGGCCCTTCGTCTATTCGCTCGCCGGTTTCGAGAACGTATCCCTCGATCACAAGTTCGGCCGCCGCAGGGACGTACAGCGGCACCGTCTCGCAAGCAACAAGCTCGACCTCGGCCCCCATCAGCGCAGGAACCATCTCCAGTTCGCCAAACTGATCGAGGTGGGTCGTAACGCTGTAACTCGCCATGATTTCGTAAGCTGGGTGAGTTCCCACGACAAAGACCAGCGGCATCCGCTCCTGCCGTTTCTCGTACTTCTCCAGAATCGAACGCATATGTGGAGACGATCCGATGAAGTAGGTAGCCCGGCGCTCCGACAACGGAGTCATCCGCGTCCACGACAGGTTCTGGCGCCCGGTATCCGGATCCCGGCAGATCGTCATCGCCACGATGACACGCCCCATGTCCTCGGCACCGTGCTGAAAGCCTGGGATGCTCGTCAAATTGAGAGCGCTTCCGGCGAGGATGTTCTCTTTCACTGGAGACTCGGCAACAAGCCGCGGCGACCGTGGCGGTTGCCGCAAACGACTTGCCAGCTCGCGGAGCACATTGTCGGGCATCGTATCCAGGACGCGCGCTTGCGAAGCCCTGTCGCGGAACAGGAGATCACAGATGCTCCAGCGCGGATAGCCATCGATGGTCTCAAACAGAATCGGTTGCCGGGATTGGTTGATAAGCGCGCTCACGGCATCCAAAGGGACAGACTTCCGAACCCTGAGAAGTCCATCACCCAGACTGACAAGATATTCACGCAGATCCGTCGGCGGCATCGCTGATCCTTGGCCTTATGTCTGCAATCGAGGGCAATCATAGCGACGAACGGGAATCGACCGCGCCGTTACCGGGTAGATGAACAAGAAACTTGCATTCAGTCCAGCACAACGCCGCAGGACCTCTTCGATTGCCGGCGGAACGGAGTGCGGCAGCCCTGCGACGCGCGGCTTGCGGCGTCAAGCGTTGCTAGATCCGCCGCTGAGGATGGGACCAGGCGAGCGCAAGCCCAAATGAGGCGAACAGCGCAATCGTGAAGAAAGCGACCCTGAACGCAGACATGATATCCAGCAGCGCCGCTCGTGGTGGCGTCGTGGGGACATCCGACTGCACCATTGCCTGGAATGTCTGGACAACATCTGCTCCGGAAAACGACAGAGTTGCAAAAAGCATCGCACCGACGACGGCAGTACCGATTGAGGCGCCGAGAGAGCGGGAAAGCTGAACCAGTGCGGCCGCTGCGCCAAGAGCGGCGCTGCCCGCCACGGTCTGCACGGTAACCTGCACGACTCCCATCACCGTGCCCATGCTGCCGCCGATAAAAAACAGCAGCACCAGGAGGTGGATCTCGCCGAGACGGTCCGCCAGCAAGCTCAGCAGCAGGATGAGAAGCACCGTGGCAATCAATCCGAATGACGGAAAGATCATCGTCAATCCTGTTCTGGCAACAAGGCGGCCGGTGATCATCGAACCAAGACCGATGCCGAACATCAAAGGCAGCAGCAAAAGACCGGTGCGGCTGGCGCCGACACCGAGATGGACATGGATATAGATCGGAAGAAACGTGACGAGGGAGACCAGAGTCGCCCCGTGGCATGCCGTGAGGGCATCGCTGCGCCAGATCGCGGGACGCTTGAGCAACTCCAGCTCGAACAAAGGATGTGTCGCCATCTGTTCGCGCCGGATCAGCAGTATCAGGGACCCGATCGAGACCCCCACCAGTGCGATTGCCGCGACGAACGCTATCACTTTCGATGTCTGTATCTGTTCAACCGCCAGCAGGAACGGGACGATGAATGCAACAAAGTATGCGAGGCCCTTCCAATCGAATGCCGGTGTCGATCCAGGACCTCGCTGTGACGGAAGACGCAGCGCCAACGCGATCGCCAGCAGACCGACAGGCAGATTGATGAGGAATACCGAGCGCCACCCGACGCTGTCGGTCAACAGCCCTCCGATGATCGGCCCCAGCGTGCTGGACGTGACGGCGACAACGGCAAGATAGCCTTGATACTTGGCGCGCTGACGTGGCGGCACAGTTTCGCCGATCAAGGCTTGCGACAGCGTCATAAGCCCGCCGCCGCCGATACCCTGGAGTATCCTGAAGAATGCGAGAGCCTCCATTGTCGACGCCGTGGCGCACATGATCGATGCCCCGACAAAGATCGACAGTGCAACGAGCATCATTGTTCGCCCACCGATCGTATCGCGCAATTTTCCGTATACCGGCGCCGCAACCGTTGTTGCAATCAGATAGGATACAACGATCCATGAAACGCGCTCGACGCCGCCGATGGAACTGGCAATGGCAGGCAGCGACGCCGCCACGATCGTTTGGTCGATGACCGCCAGGAACATCGGCAGCATGATGGAGGGAAACACCTCGAAGAAGCCAGGCGCCTTCGGCTCCGTCTTTGAAGTTTCACCCATGCTCGTGAAGCCCTGTCTTGCCGCCGTCTGACGCCCGATAGGACGTTGACAATTTCACCCGCCAGGCTCCTGCTGGCTCCGACGGACGCCGTCTAACCACGCACCCAGTCACTCGTCATGGGATAGGTGCAGAACCAAGCAACTGCCAGAAGTATTTGGCCCGCGTGATATAATGCGCACAAGCAGACATTACGAAATAGTATGCGGCAGGTCGTTGGGTAGGTGCGCGCACCCTGATACGATGGTCTCAGTTGCACGGCCAATCGCAGGCCAAACTTGCATAGTGGCGCCACGAGATGCCCGACGTATATACGATAACGACAGCGACGCTGCGTGGCCTTTACAATGCGCGCATTTCGACGCCGCCGATCCTGGAACCGGTCGAGGCCTATTTCCCGGATTATCGCCGGTTCACGGAGGCTGAAGCGAGCATCAGACAGGAGGCGTTGGCGCAGACGCTGCAGCGTGCGCCGCGCTTCCATGAGTTGTTGGCGGTCCAGTCCTCGATATCCGCCAACGACGGCCGCGATTGGCGCATGTTCGTCCTGAAGGCATACGGTGTCGACATAGAGGCCAACCTGCAAGCCTGTCCTGTTCTGGCTTCACTGTTGGCACGATCGCCTCAAGTACTGTCGGCCGCATTGTCCTATCTTGCGCCACACAAGCACATTCCGCCCCATCGTGGTCCTTTCAAAGGCATCATCCGCTTTCACTTGATGCTGAGCATGCCGACAGATGCCGACGGCAAGCCGGCTGCCCGCCTCTTCATCGAAGGCAGGGAGTTCTTGCTGCGGGACGGTGATTGCCTGCTCTGGGACGATACCTTTAGGCACGAGGTCAGGAACGACAGCGAACAACCGCGCCTTGCCTTGCTGCTCGATATCCGGCGTCCCTTGATGCCCCTGGATATGCGTCTTCTATCGCGTGTCATCATATTTGGAGTACAGCAGGCGATGAAGATCAAGGGCGTCTCGTTCGCAGCCTAGGAACATCGCAATCAGGTCTGCGCCTGTGGACCGAAAATGACGGCAACCCGCAGTCCCGGATGCGTATTCTCGACGTCGAGCCGAGCGCCATGCAGCTTGGCGACCGCGGCAACCAGGCTCAAACCAAGGCCGGTTCCCGCAGACGTGCGGCTCGCCTCCAGGCGGTAGAAGCGCTGGAAGATCTTGTCCCGCTCGTTGTCCGGGACTCCCGGGCCATCATCCGATACTGAGGCCGTGACGCCGGATGACGTCTCCTTCAGAGCTACGACAATGTTCGATTCCGGCAGGGTATGTGTAAGCGAATTCTCGATCAGGTTTGCGAACAATTGCATCAACAGGTCCCGATCGCCGCGAATCCTCCCTTGTCCTCTTATGTCTGTCGTCAGCGATCTGCCACCTTCCTCCGCGCTGAGCGCATATGCTTCCACGACAGAATCCAGAACCTCTGAAAGCATGACGTCACGCAATGCCGACCGTCTCGCCCCACCCTCGATTTGCGCAATTCGCAACAGCGCCGTGAACGTGGTCAAGAGTCCCTCAGCCTCCAGGATCGCACCATCTACAGCCTTGGCATACTCCTCTGTCGATGTGGCCTCGCGGCGAGCCCGCTCCAGCCCCTGCAGCAGGCGCCCGAGCGGCGTGCGCAAATCATGCGCTATATCGCTTGAAACCTGCTGCAACGACTGCATCAGCTCCTGAATCCGCCCCAACGCGGCGTTCAGCATCGCCGACAGACGGTCGAAATCGTCATCCGCCCCTGTAAGAGGTATGCGGAGTGACAGGTCGCCATCCATGATCGCAACGGCTGTATCCGAAATGATGTCGAGCCGCCCCGCGATGAGCCTGTTCACGAGGTAGGCAGTGATTGCAGCAAGGGCGATCCCTCCGAGAACACCCCATAGCATCAGCTCCCGCAGCTTCAGTTCAACCGTTCTGATCCAGCCGACCTGACGGCCAACCGAGATCGTCAGATCACTGCCCAGCGGCGCAGTGAGGATCAGCAGTTGCGTCGCCTCCCTTCCGCCATAACCAGGGCCGGGAATGCTGGTTTTGTTCCATCCGATGCGGCCAGGTTTGAGCCACCCGTCACCCGCAATGTGTTTTCCCTCTCGCGTGACGATGTGATAGGCGAACTCGCGCGAGGCGTCGGCCCGCAACTGCTTGTTGATGGCGTCGACAACGATGTCCGGCGCGTTCGATGTGCCGATCCCGGTCAGACGAGCCATCTCCTCGCTGATTTGCCCGGAAACATGCTGTTCAAGCGTGTCATGAATGTAGAAAATGATGATCATTGCCGGTATGACCAGCGAAACCACCACAAGCAGCATCGTGATGGAGGCTATGCGGATCCCGATGCCACGGCTTCGCTCAATGAGGCGCACGAAGAGAATACCCCGCACCCCGTTCGGTTTCGATCAGTTCCCTGTCGAAACCCTTGTCGATCTTCGACCTAAGCCGGCTGATGTGAGTTTCAACGATGTTCGTCTTGGGATCGAAATGGAAATCCCACACGTTCTCCAGAAGCATGGTTCGCGTAACCGTCTTGCCCGCGTTCCGCATCAGGAACTCCAGGAGCTTGAACTCACGCGGTTGCAGCGTGATCTCGATATCCCCGCGCCGGACCTTACGGGCAATAAGATCCATTTCGAGATCGTCGATACGCAGGACTGTCTGCATCTCCGGTATCGGCGGGCGGCGTGCCAGCGCGTTGATCCGGGCCAGGAGCTCCGCAAACGCAAACGGTTTGATGAGGTAATCGTCGGCGCCAGCCTCCAGCCCTTCGACCCTATCACCGACACCGGTCATGGTCGTCAGGAAAATGACCGGCGTCTTGACCCCGGCGCCGCGGATGGTCTTGACGATTGACAGGCCATCGAGACCTGGCAGGCGCCGGTCCGCCACGATGACGTCGAAACTCTCGCTGGCCGCCAAATACAGCCCATCGCGCCCGTTAGCCGCCGTGTCGACCACGAACCCGTGCTGCTCGAGCCCCTTTCGAATGTAGTCGGCGGTTTCCTGATCGTCCTCTATGACAAGTATCTTCATGCCGGCATTCTCTCTCGCCCGCTGGTTGGCCCATTGGCTGGCTTGTTGATGCGAACTCCGGCGCTGCTCAACATTTTGACACATCTCATCGGTCGATGATGCCGGCTTCAGGCTATAGCGAAAGCACGCCGTCCGACCCCTTTGCCATTGATCGAGCGGAATAAGGTCTAGTTCTCACCGGCCATGGCGCCGCTCTCGCCGGGACCGGTCCCGACGTCGATGCCAAGCCCTTTGCCATCGTGCTTCGCCGCGGATGAGAACGTCGTCCTGGCGACATTTCCGTGCGCAGAAATCGACGATCCTCCGCTCGGCAAAGCCACGGCCCCGTACACCCTGGGCTGATGAATGGAGTACTCCTCCCAGGCAATTTCACCAAGGGCTCCCAGCGCTCCCGACATGAGCATCAAGGCAACAACGGCGAGGAGACGGCCGAGCCGCAGTTGCGACTGCCGCTCCTCATGAGCCGTCGCATCGCTTATCGTGCGTAGAACCGTAGCCATTAGGCTTCTCCCGCCTCCCAGGTTGAGGATTGCGCAAGCAACGCCGCACTTCTCGTATCAATATGCACGCCCCTACATTGAGCGGCGATGGCTCATTCTATACATATTGGAAATGTTGCTGTCGGGACCGGCGCAGTCGGCAGGTCGGCTCAAAACTGCCGCATAGGCAATGCACTCGCGGGCAGTCGCTACTCTGCGCGGCGAGCACAATAGCGGCTACCGCGTTTTCGGCATCCCGATGTTTTGCCACCG